>NZ_VFVA01000018.1:0-109984 GCF_006442155.1 Mesorhizobium sp. B2-4-14
GAGCTCGGGAGTATGTGGCAATTCAAGGAAATTGAGCTCCACCAGCCGTTCCCTGCTCAAACGCTCCAGCGACGAGCCGTGGCGCGGATGATGCATGAGGATGCGCCGCGGCGGCACGTGATATTCGGAAAAATCGTCACCGGTCGTATCCAAGGCAGCACCCCTTCGGGCACGCATGTTAAGTCCGATATCCTCACAAAACGTTAGACGTTCCAACCGCCATGGCCGGCCGTCAGCAGCCGACTGCTGGCGACCGGCATCGGATCGGCAATCGGGCTTCGTCAAGCCACGCCTTGTTGTTTCCCGCGGCGGGTGCTGAAGCCGAGCAAAGTCGAGCGGTCGCGTTCTTCGGCCTGTTTCCGAGACCGCACGCGCATCAGATCCTTCCAGCCGACATAGCCGACCAGTTGCAGGCTTTCGGGATTGACCACCGGCAGATGGGACACGTTGGCCATCAGCAGCTTGTCGGAGAGGCCTTCCAGATATTCGTCGGGATAGGCGAGCGTCACCTTGCTTCCGGCGAGCAAGTCGCCGAGCGTCGTCGTCCTGTGCTTGCCGGCACGGCGCCAGCGCAGAATTGCCGGCGGATCGATGAGGCCGAGCACCTGCCTGTTCTCATCGACCACAGGAAAGCTCGGATGCCGCGTTTCCGGTGCGGTCAGGAAAGCCGCCGCGCCATGCAGCGTCATGGTCGCCGGCACGCTCTCGACCTGCGAGGTCATCACCTCGCGCACCCTGGTCAGCGCGAAGGGATCGACACGATATTCACGAACCAGATGATGTCCTCTTCTGGCGATCTTCTCGGTCAGGATCGAACGTTTCATCAGCAGCACCGTCACGGCGTGCGCCGCCGCACAGGCCGTGATCAGCGGCACCAGCACATGCGTGTTGCCGGTCAATTCGACGGCGAAGAAAGTCGCCGTCAGCGGCGCGCGCATCGTGCCGCCCATCGTGGCGGCCATGGCCAGCAGCGTCCAGAAACCCGGGTCCGCCGGAGGCAGAATTCCGGCAAGCACCGCCCCCATCGCCCCGCCCATGATCAGAAGCGGCGCGAGCACGCCTCCGGATGTTCCCGAACCGAGCGCCACCGACCAGATGATGGCCTTGACCACGAGCAGGAGCAGTGCCGCGGTGGCGAGCGTGCGGCCATCGAGCATGTCGGCGATATTGTCGTAGCCGACGCCAAGCGCCCTCGGCTCGATCAGCCCGCCTATGCCGACCACCAAGCCGCCGAGCATTGGCCACCACATCCAGTGGATGGGCAGCTTCTGGAAGCCGTCCTCGCAGGCATAGACCATCCGCGTCAAAAGCCCTGACAGCAAGCCGGCGCAGATGCCGACCAGAACCCAGCCGCCAAGCCCAAGGAACGAGACCGCCATGCCGCCCTGGAACGGGAAAATCGGCCCAGGCAGATGCAGCAGAGTGCGCTCGACCTCGGCGATGATCGCGGCAACCGCAACGGGAATGAAGCTGCGCGGCGTCCATTCGAACAGAAGCAGCTCCACCGCGAGCATGATCGCGGCGATCGGCGTGCCGAACACGGTGGTCATGCCCGCCGCCGCCCCCGCCACCAGCAATGTCTTGCGCTCATTGTCGCTGACCGGCAGCATCTGCGCGATCAATGAGCCGATGGCGCCGCCGGTCATGATGATCGGCCCCTCGGCGCCGAACGGCCCGCCGGAGCCAATCGAGATCGCCGACGACAGCGGCTTCAGGATCGCCACCTTGGCATCGAGCCTTGAACGTCCGAGCAGGATCGCCTCGATGGCCTCGGGAATGCCATGGCCTCGGATCTTCTCGCTGCCATAGCGCGCCATCAGGCCGATGATCAGCGCACCGATGACCGGGACGATGACGGCGGCAAGCCCAAGCGGCGTGTCCTGCAGCTTCAGCTCGGCGAGCGAGAACTGGCCGAAATAGGCGATATTGGTGGCGAGCCGGATCAGCTTCAACAGCACGATGCCGGCAAACAGCCCAGCCGTGGCGACCACAACGGCTATTGCCGCGATGAACAGCACCCGTGCATCTGTGGTGAAATCCCTGAGATGACCGGGGTTGGGTTGATGGGTCTTCATCGTGGTTTGCTTCCTGGCGGCGGGCCGTGTCTGGGATATGCGGCACGGTCGAAACGGCCAGCCGGACTGTCGGCTGGCTATGTATCGTAACGCGATATAATTATTCAAGCCGGTTTCGCCTGAAATCCGTTTGAGCTTTCGCCGGAAAACGAACAAATGTCTGGCATGACGCAGCCCGCAAAATCTCGCCCCGCCATCAAACAGGCCGACTACCAGCGGCTGTCCGAGTTTCGCTATCTGATCCGCCGTTTTCTCGAATTCAGCCAGTTGCAGGCGGAAGACGCCGGCCTGACACCGCGCCAGCATCAGGCACTGCTGGCGATCAAGGGATATCCGGGCGGCGGACCGGTGACGGTCGGCGATCTGGCGGAGCGCCTGCGCATCCGCCACCACAGCGCCGTCGAACTGGTCAACCGCCTTAGCGAGGCGGGACTGGTCGTGCGGGATCAGGACACGGACGACCATCGCCGTGTGCTGCTGCGGCTGACGGAGCGCGCCGACGATTGCCTGGCCGAGCTGTCGGCGGCGCATCTCGACGAGCTCTCGCGCATCGAACCCGTGCTGAGGCGCCTGCTCGATCGGGACCGCGAGTGACGTCTCGGGTCTTGGGTGGAACGATACTGATTATTTCCCGGCACCCGAATCCTGTGGCTTCGCCGCAGGGTCTTGGACGCAGGACAGCCAAAGCAGCGATGCCGTGAAATCAATGGCTGTCCCCGTTGCTGCCAACGGCGCTGTCTCGGTGCATGGCAAGATCAGGCCAGCTTGATCAGGTCCTGAGCCACCAGCGTGCCGCCAAACTGCTGCAGATGGCTGGCCTGCCGCAGCGTGCCGAGGTCAAGCGCCGCATAGCCGAGTCGCTCGATGAGAGCGGCAACCTGGGACCTCGCGCTGCCGTCATCACCAGACAACACCACAACGCGCCGCCCGCCCGCCTGCGCTGGCGGCGCTTCCAGTTTTGCCGCCGGGACCGTATTGAAGGCCTTCACGACACGGGCGCCAGGGAAAGCCTCAGCAACGATTTCGGTTGAGAGACGGCCGCCCAGATCGGCGGGCTTGAACGCTGGAAAATCGACCGCGTTGCTCGCGTCGATCACCAGACGGTTGTTCCAATCGGCACCCGTGCTCCCGGCGAACGCCTGAATGGCACCAAACGGAATCGCCAGGATCACCACATCGGCGTGGACCACGTCACCGGTGGTGGCAGGCTTGATGTTGGGACCGAGTGCGCGTGCCATGTCGGTGAGCGACGACGGTCCTCGGCTGTTGGCCACCATCACATCGATGCCTTGGCGCGCGAATTGCGTGGCGATGGCATGGCCGATGGCGCCAGATCCGATTATCGCATAGGTCATTTGCCAGGTCCTCTGAAGTCGGTGGAGTCGTCTGTTGCGAATGGTAGCGCCCCTGACCAAGGTACGAAACTTGTAAAATTTCGAGTCTTCTATTCGAGAAAATCGTCATGTCTGATCCCGGCACGCCGCGCGCGCGAAACTTCCAACGTCGATCACGGTCAGAAACACTCGCAATTGATCAGACGTTGGCGCGCCAGCTCAACCGAGCCACTTCGGTTGTCAGCTACACGATCACCAATCTGGAAGCGTAGCTTGGCGTCACGCTTTTCGAACGAGATTCCACCCGCCGGCCCGGCTCACTGACAACGGGAAAGCGCTGCTTTCGCAAGCGCGCAATGTCGCCCGAGCAGCAGACGTCGAATTGAGCAAATGGGAATAGCGAGCGAATGCATGTCACCCAAAAGTGACTTCGGTTTTGGCAACACGACAGGCATAAGACAAAGACCAGAGACGGGTCGCCTGAATCCGTTGAGAGGCGACGCGCTTGGAGCGCTGGTGGCTCCAGTCGGCGCGTAGCGCCGGCTTCGCCGCAAGACAGTCAATTTAGTTCGATGATCCACACGCCTCGTAACGGCTTGTCGATGGCGTCGAACGTCACGCTCGACCGTATCTGACTGTTCGCCTGATGCAACTGCGGTCAAATCTGATCCCGTACGAACCAGCTATTCGATCACTTGAATTGAAGATTGAACCACCATGCGGATGGGCGCAGACCCGTCTGCGAAAATGACAAAAGGAAATTACATGGCCGCTGCAGTATTCCCCAAGGTTGGTCTCGAGGCGATGTTGACGCCCGAGAATTGCGTCCTTGTGCTTATCGACCATCAGGCCTTCCAGGTTGCGGGTGTTCGAAACATCGACCCGCAAATCATGATCAACAACACGGTTGCTCTCGCAAAGGTGGCCAAAGCGTTCAATGTGCCGACACTTCTGACGACGGTGATCAAGGATCGCGGTGGAGAGCTTCTCAAGGCGATCCAGGACGTGTTTCCCGATCAGGTTCCGATCGACCGGACCACTATCAACACCTGGGAGGACAAGGCCTGCGTCGACTGGGTGAAGAAGACCGGTCGGAAGAAAGTCGTCATCGCTGGCCTGTGGACCGAAATATGCCTCGCTTTCCCCGTCATCCAGGCGCTTGGCGAAGGCTGGGAAGTCTACTTTGTGACCGACGCTTCCGGCGGGGTCAGCACGGAAGCGCATGATCGCGGCGTTCAACGGATGATCCAGGCCGGCGGCGTGCCGCTGACCTGGATAGTATTCGCATCGGAACTCCAGCGCGATTGGGCGCGGGAATCCACCGTTCCGGCGCTGGCGCAGGTCCTCCTGGACCATGGTGGAGCGACCGGCACCAGTCTGGCGTGGGAATGGCAACTCCTCGGCTCGCACGGCGGAGCCTGACGGCACGGCGAAGCCCGCTGCCAGGCTGCCGCGGGTTTCGCCTTCCGGACCTCATTGGTTACTGCCGCACGACCTCCCTCCGGTTTGTAGAGATCGGCGGGTTAAAAGTTCGGCTTTCGAGCGCTCTTCAATTCCGCGTCGGGGCGTAGCCCGGTGAAGGTTCTCATGTCTGGAGACTGGCGATGACGACGATGCGCGCCGTTCGCTTTTCGGCCTTTGGTCCGCCCTCGGTCCTGGGCGTTCAGACTATCGCAAAGCCCGTCGCGCAAGCGGGCGAGGCGTTGGTGAAAGTGCTGCTTCGGCGATCAATCCCAGCGACGTGAAGTTTGTCTCCGGCGTCTTTAACCCAACGTTGCCGCGCACGCCTGGCCGCGACTATGCCGGGACGGTCGTCGCAGCTTCGAGCCGTTGGGCGGGCAAGTCCGTATGGGGCAACGGCGCCGGTTTCGGCATCAACCGCGACGGCTCCCATGCCCAGTTCGTTGCCATACCGGAAGATTGGCTTTCGGAGATGCCGGCGAACCTGTCGATGGAGCAGGCCGCCGCCATCGGCGTCCCCTTTGTCACGGCGTGGTCCGCGCTTGTGGTGGCGGGCGATATCCGAGCCGGCGAAACGGTGCTCATCACCGGCGCGTCCGGCGCCGTCGGCCCCGCGGCGATCCAGATTGGGCACTGGAAGAAGGCTCGCGTGATCGGCGCCGACATCAACATGAGCCAGGATTCCGAAGCGGATATCTTCATCAACACGAAAACCAAGGACCTGCCCACCATGGTGGCGGCGCTGACCGAGAACAAAGGCGTGAATCTTGTGCTGGACGCTGTCGGCGGGCCGGTCTTCGAGCTGGCGATGAAGTCGATGGGTCTGGACGGCCGCCAGGTGGCGATCACAAGCGTCGGTTCGCGCCGTGTCGAATTCGATCTGACGGATTTCTATCACAACCGTCAACGTTTGATCGGCGTTGATACCGCCAAGCTCACAGGCGTCGAAATCGCGGTGATCATGAACGCGCTTCGCCCGGGTTTCGAGAGCGGCGCGTTGCGACCGTCGCCGCTCAAGACCTGGCCGCTCGATGATGCCGTGAAGGCCTATGAGGCAGTCGCCGCCGGCGATGCCTCGGCAAAACATATCCTGCATCCGCAAGACGCCTAGACCGTTGCAAGAAGGATCCGCTGATGTCCGACTCCGAAGCCAACAAAGCCATCGTGCATCGCTATTTCGAGATGTTCAATTCCGGCGACCTCAGCCGGCTCGCTGACATTGTATCGGAGGACTATGGCGACAAGCTCGAGGGGCAGACCTCGGGAATCGAAGTCGTCCGGAGCTACCTCAAGGGGCTGAAGGCCAGCTTCCCGGACTTCACCTGGACCATCGAGCAGATTATCGGCGAAGGCGATCGGGTGGCGGTGATGAACCGTGTCAGCGGCACCCAGGTGAATGATTTCGGGGACATCAAGGCGACCGGGAACCGCGTCGATTTCGCCGCCTTCCAGTTCTACCGGATCGCCGATGGCAAACTCGCGGAGCACTGGGAAGTCGCCGACTTCGCCAAGTTCCAGGAACAGCTCACCGCCAAGCCCGCGGCGACCGCCTTCAAGTCCTTCCAGAACACCCTGAAGGACTGATCTCCAAACGGCGCGCAGACGCGTCCCATTGTTGATCCGGTTGTCGGCGGCGCTGATCTTTCGGCGCGAGCGGGGAAGGCGGCTGCCCTACTGCCCTACTGCCCTACTGCCCTACTGCCCTACTGCAGCGACTTCAGCAGATTGTCGATCGTGAACGGATTGGCCTTTGGCTTGGCCGGAGGGTTGTCGTTGGCCTCGGGCAACGGCGCACGCTCGACCTTGGACGCCCGTTCCGCGGACTTGCGCTCGGCATCTTGCCTGGCCTTTTCCTGCGCTGCGATGCGCATCGCCTCTTCCGCGTTCTGGCGTTCCTGCTCAGCCTGCGCCTTGGCGGCCTCGTCCGCCGCTTGCTGTTCCGCGGCGGCTTGCGCTTCTGCGTCGGCCTTTGCCTTGGCGTCGGCATCAGCCTTGGCTTTCGCTTCCGCTTCGGCCTTCGCCTTCGCATCCGCTTCAGCCTGGGCCTGCGCGTCAGCCTCCGCTTTCGCCTTGGCGTCCGCCTCGGCTTTCAGGCGGGCCGCTTCCTCCTGCTGGCGCAGTTCCTCGGCGGCCTTGTCGCGCGCGTCCTGCAGCGCCGCGTAGTAACGCACCTCGCGCCGCAGGCGCTGCTTCTCCAGCAGCGCCGCCTGCATCGCTTCGACGCGCTGCTGCTCCTTTTCCAGCGCGCGCTGGGTCAGGAACTGTGCCAGCGGCTCGCTGTCGAACTGCCGCTTCACGGCGCCGAATGGACCCTCGGCGGTAAAATTCATGACCGGCTCGGAGCCGACCAGTGCCTCGTCGCCGGGCCGATAGGTGATCGCGCCCTTGGCGGAAACCGTGCTGGCGTTGAAATCGGCGGTGACGTCGGCCGACAAGGTCGCCGCCGGATTCTCGAGACTGATCGGCGGCGCCCTCAGCATGCCGCCGGCAACCGTGAAGGCGATGTCGGCGTCCTTGGCGGCAAAGCTGCCATCGGCGGCAATGTCAGGTGCAAAGGCGGCGGTCTTGGCCGCGTCGATATCGCGCCCGATGGCATCCGCCTTGGCAAGGAACGCGCTGAACGCATCGGGATTGACGCCAGCGACCTGCATCCCCCTCAGTGCCGCCGTGCCGGAACCCGACAGGGCGGCGACCATCGCATCGACCGACTTGCCGCTGGTCGACAGCGTCGTCGAGAAATCGCCATTGCCGCTGATGCCGGCGTCGGGCAACACGTTTGCCAGATCGGCGCCCGCCAGCTTCATCTGGCCGGTGAAAAGCCCGGTGCCGTCATTGTTCTTCAACTCGAACAGGCCGGTCAGCGCGCCGCCCAGGTATTTCGCCTTGAGGTCGGAGACACGGATGCCTTCCTTGTCGAGCTTGAGTGAAAAGGCGGCGCCATAGGCGGTGGCTAACGGGCCGGCTGCCAATGCCGCCGTCGTCAGGTCGAGGTCGGCGCTGAACGGCAGGCTGGATTTCTGGCTGAACGGCGCGGCCGGCCACACGGTGCCCTTGTCGCTCGCGGTTTTGTCGGCCCCGTTCTTGTCGGCCCCGTTATTGTCGACAAGGAAAGCGGAATCGCCAAACAGCGCCACCGCCAACGGATCGAGGTCGAGTTCATCGAGCACCAGCGCGCCGGCCAGATGCGGCGCGCCGTCCTTGATATCGATATTGACGTCGCCGGAGACCGCTGCTTCGTTGATGGCACCATTGACATTGTCGAGCACCAACAGGCCGTTGCCATAATCGCCCTGCGCCGCAAGCGACGTCGACATGCCAGCCCCCATGCCCGGCAGACCGATACCTGTGGTCATCAGCCAAGGTTCGATGTCGGCGGCATCAAGGCTGATCTTGCCCTTTGCCGTGGGTCCCTGCGGGGTCGCCGCGACAGTTCCTTCGAAGCCGGCCCTGAAGTCATTGCCGGCGAGATTGAAACTCGTCGCCAGGCCGCCGCCAAATGTGCCCTTGGCCTGGATATCCGTGCTTGCCTCGCCCAACATGCCGAGCGGCAGCGCCGGCAGGCCGTAGAGCGCCAACAGCGTTGTGGCATCGGGATTTTTGGCGTTGAAGGTCAGCGTCACCGGCGCTTCGAGCAGTTTGTCGGGCGCCCCCTTCCCCGACAGCGATGCGGAAAAAGCCGAACCACCGGCCTTGCCTTGCCCGCTTACCGCCAGCCCCGTTGTGCCGTCGCCATTGTCGGCGGCACTCGCCACAAGGTCGACGCGGGCGTCCTGGAAAAGTTCGGGATAGGCAGCGGCGCGGCTCGCCAGTCCCTTCAGCACCGCATTGCCCGGATAATGCTGCGCGGCAACGTCGATCAGCGGCTTCAGGTCGACGGCGACAACCGAGGCATCGAGCTTGCCGGTCGGGCTTGCCGCAAAATCCTTGATCCGGCCGGTGGCGCTGATCGAGGCGCCGGCCAGCCCGCCAACCGAGAGCCGGTCGACTTCAAGCAACCCGTCGCGCAGCCTGAGCGCCGTGTCGACCGTGTCGGCGGTCAACCCGCCGGCGCTGACCGGCCCGGCCTTGATCTGAAAATCGAGATCGCGATCGGCAAAGCGGTTGGCGCCCTTGTCGCTGACGAAGATCGAGGCGAAGGCCGCCAGCCCATCGACATCGAGCTCACCGCCCTCGAGCCGCATCAGCACCGAAGGCCTGGCATCGTCGGGCTGGCTGGAATCGATGCGTCCGGAAAATTTCGCCTTGCCCAGGATCAGCTCGAGATCGCTGAAGGCCTGGCGCTTCTCCGAGAGATCGACCTTGGCCTTGAAGCCGGCGGCCGGCAGACGGCGGATCGCCTCGTCTACGTCCTTCGACAGCCAGGCGGCAAAGCCGGAAGGTTGGGCGACGGCGAGCAGGAGCGAACCGGTGAAGCCGAAACGGTCCTCGACGCTGAGCATGCCGTCGGCTTCCAGCGTGGTGCGGCCGGGCAACGTCGCGGCAAGCGATTTGACCGACCAGCCGCCTTCGACGGGTTCGGCGGAGAGATGGACGTCACGCACGGTCGTGTCGCCGGCCACCACCGCGGGCAGCCTGACCTCGACGGTGCCGGGTATGGTCGGCTTCGGCAGTTCGAGCAGCGCCTGCTCCAGCCCGGCAATGCGCTGGTCCAGCGTCAGGCCGGCGCCGGCCTGGGCGCCCACCGCCTCGTCGAACTGCACCTGCGCGCCGTTGGCCTCGATGGCGAAGCTCGGCCTCTGGCCGAGATCCACCGAAGCCTTGCCGTCGGCGGTGTAAGGGTTGTCGAGCGGACCCGTTTCGAAACGAAATTCGTCGACACCGAGCTTCCGGTGGTCGAGCGAGAATTTGCCGTTCAGCCGGAAGCCGGGATCCGGCTTGCCGGCGCTGACCTTCACCGTCTCGCCGTCGCTGCCGCGCGACTGGGCCGAATTCTTGTCGGCACCATTCTTGTCGGCACCGGAGACTTTGAACTGGCCGGAATAGGCGGCGGCACCATTGACGATGCCGGCATTGCCATCGGTTTCGATCACCAGCGGATAGGCGTCGGGATCGGCCTTCAGCCGGATCCGCATCTGCCCGGAAGGTTCGGCCTTGCCGGTCGATGCCGCGATCTTGGTGCGCAACCCGTCAAGCCGCAACGTGCCATCCATGCGCCACGGCCCGGCCAGCGACTTGGCCGAAATGGTGGTGTTGATCTCGGAAAAGACATGGCTGCGTCCGCCGGCGGCATGGCGCAATTCGATCCGCCCCTCCGTCACCGTCAGCTTCTCGATCGAGATCTGGCCGGGATTGACCGGCGTGGACGGGCGCATCGCCCAGTCGACCGTGCCGTCATTGGCAATACCGATTGTCGCTTTCGGGTGCACCAGCCGCATGTCGAAGATCAGCACCTCGCCGCGCAGGAAAGGCGCCAGTTCCGCATCCATCGAAAACGTCTCGACGGTCATCGCCGGCTGGCCGTTGGGGCCGCCGGCGACCGCGACGTTGGAGAAGGTCACCGAAGGGAACGGCAACAGTCTTGCCGTGGCGTCGCCCTGCACCGTCACCTTGCGGCCAAGGATGGCGCTTGCCTCGCGCTCGAACTCGGCGCGGTAGCCGGTCCAGTCGACAAAGTACGGCACCACCAGTGCAGCGCATAGCACCAGTACGAAAAAGCCACCGAAGATCACGAACAGACGTGCGAGCATCAGCTCCGAACTGGTTGATTGAAATTCTGCCGCACTCTACCCGCATCCGCGTGTCGATAAAGAGGCAATTCACCCAGTGTTGCGTCGCGTCGGCCGATCTGAAAACAAATCCGGGACAAAGCAGGGATTTTTGGACGTCTCCATCTCGCAGGGCAGCACGACATTTTTTGGCGCCTGATGCTGGGGTTTTGTCCAGAGCAAGCAGAGGCAAATCCCGCTGCACGCTAAGGTGGCGGGCCGACAGTCACAATTGAAAAAACCTCAGCGTGCGTCGCGCTTCGCCTGCGCCACCTTGCCCGCCTTGCGCTGGCGGCCAAGTTCCGCCGGCCGCACCAGCTTCGGCGTCCGCTCGTTGGCCACGACCCGCATGCCCTTGTGAGCCGTCCGCGAATTGTGAGCGGGACCGTCCGCCGACGCATCCTGCTTCATCGCCAGGGCGTTGCGTGCATTTCCGACCAGCGAAACGCGAGCCGCCAGTTGGCGCCGGCGTTCGGCCTCGCCATTCAGGCGCCGCATGGCCATCGCCAGCACCGCCAGCTTCACCTGGGAACCACCATCGGCCTTCGAGGCGGCCGCGCCTTTGGGCGCGCCCTTGCCGCGTATTTCCCGCCGACGGCGGTGAGCTTCGGTCTGCGCCTTGTCGCGCCGCTCCCGCAGCAGCTTGACCAGGCCGGAAAGGTCGGCGTCGGAAAGATCCTGCACCGCCGGATGGTGCGATTTCTCCACCAGTTCCTTTTCATCGGCGCTCAGCGCGCGGGCTTCTTCCTTGCGTGAAATGGCCATGACAGTCCTCCTCAGCCGGCAGACCCGTGTTTCAGGGTTGCCAAAGGAAGCCTCGAACTGAATGGCGGCGCCGTCAAGGCACGGCAAATCGGAACAATCGTGCCGCCAAAACCTATCGAGAAAGCGGACCGGCTTCGACATGATGTGGGATAGGATTTACGGCGGCCTCCATCAACGCGGCGAGGACCGCACCTTCATGAAGGCTGGTCGAGAAACTCGCGGCGACGAACTCAAGTGTGGAATCGTGGAACGTTAGGATGAAATGCCGATAGCCGGAGAACAGCTCCGGCGCATGGGACGAGTGAACCCGATTTGCCCTTTCAAGAGATTCGATCCAGGACGAATTGACGACTTCGAACGCGGAATAGGGCTGCAAACCCAATACATGCAACCGATGCCCACTGATCGTTTCGTCGTTCGGCGGTCCAAATTGCAACGCCAGATAGGGATCTGCCGCCAGTATAACGACGGTCTGGTTGCCGGTTGCAGCAGAAACCGATCGCGGGTTTGTGCCATCGAATGACGGGCCCGGGATGTTGGCCAGGTAGGCTATGAGCAGCCTGCCTTCATCCGCAAATACATGAGGCAGCGGCGCGCCGGCGCTCGACGGCGGCATCGCGATCGGCCGCAAAGTCTCGGCTTTCGACATCTAATGATCGTCGCCAGGCAATATCTTGCCCGGATTCATGATGTTTTGCGGGTCGAGCGCTTGCTTGATCGTGCGCATGATGTCGACACCATGGCCGAGTTCGTGGCGCAGGAAGCCGATCTTGCCCTGGCCGATGCCGTGCTCGCCGGTGCA
This sequence comes from Mesorhizobium sp. B2-4-14, assembly GCF_006442155.1. Classification (NCBI taxonomy): domain Bacteria; kingdom Pseudomonadati; phylum Pseudomonadota; class Alphaproteobacteria; order Hyphomicrobiales; family Phyllobacteriaceae; genus Mesorhizobium; species Mesorhizobium sp. B2-4-14. Next base: position 12,143 of record NZ_VFVA01000018.1, read on the forward strand.
GGTGCCGTCCATGGCGATCGCCCGCATGTTGAGCCGCGCGACGAATTTTTCCGACAACGCGATCTCCTGGGGATCGTTGACATCCATCAGCACCAACACGTGAAAATTGCCGTCGCCGGCATGGCCGACGATCGGCGCGATCAATCCCATTTCGGCGATGTCGGCTTCGGTCTCGGTGACGCATTCGGCAAAACGCGAGATCGGCACGCAGACGTCGGTGGAAAGCCCCTTGGCGCCCGGGCGCAGCGTCAACGACGACCAGTAGGCGTCATGCCTTGCCTTCCACAGTTTGGAGCGTTCCTCGGCGACGCTGGTCCACAGGAACGGGCCGCCGCCATTCTCTTCGGCGATCATGCCGAAAGTCTCGGCCTGTTCGGCGACGCCGGCATCGCTGCCATGGAACTCGACGAACAGGCAAGGGCTCTCGGGATAGTCGAGCTTGGAATAATTCTTCATCGCCCGCATCTGCAGCGCGTTGACCAGTTCGATGCGCGCCACGGGAATGCCCATCTGAATGGTCGCGATGACCGCGTTGCAGGCTGCCTCGACGCTCGGAAACGGGCAGACACCGCCGGAGATCGCCTGCGGAATGCCTTGCAGCTTGAGCGTCAGCGAGGTGATGATGCCGAGCGTGCCTTCCGAGCCGACCAGCAGCCGCGTCAGATCGTAGCCGGCCGAGCTCTTCTTCGCCCGCTTGCCGGTCGTCACCGTCTCACCGTCTGCCATCACCGCCGTCAGCGACAGCACGTTTTCGCGCATCGTGCCGTAGCGCACCGCATTGGTGCCGGAGGCCCGCGTCGCCGCCATGCCGCCCAGCGAGGCATTGGCGCCCGGATCGATCGGGAAGAACAGCCCGGTGTCGCGCAGATGCCGGTTCAGATCCTCACGCGTCACGCCAGGCTCGACCGTGCAGTCGAGATCCGGCGGATTGACCGCAAGGATGCGGTTCATGCGTGACGTATCGACCGATATGCCGCCACCGGGCGCGTTGGTATGGCCTTCCAGCGACGAGCCGACGCCGAAGGCAATCACCGGCACGCGGTGCGCGGCGCAAGCGCGCACGATCTCCTGCACCTCGGCCGTGGTCTCCGGGAAAGCGACACCGTCCGGCGCTTGCGTCGGAATATAGGTGGTGGTGTGCGCATGCTGCGAACGGATAGCCTCCCCGGTCTGGAAGCGCTCGCCCAGCCGCTGCTTGAGGATGCCAAGCACCGCCGCGATGCCTTCCTCGTTGCGTTCGACCGGATTGAGGTCGCTCAGAGCCATGAATTCCTCCGCGAATGGACCAGCACGCATGCTTGTCATGCGATTATGGATGCGTAGTCTCACCAGCCACGCTGTGTCCAGCACCAGAACAAGGAAGTTTCGATGTCCATCCCCGCCCCCTTCGTCTCCAGGCCCATGGATATCGAGAAGGATTGGATCGACTACAACGGCCATCTCAACATGGCCTATTACAACGTGCTGTTCGACCGCTGTTCGGACGAGGCCTTCGAAGCGATGGGCATGGGGCTGGATTACGTGAAAGAGCGGCGGCTCACTATTTACACCGCCGAAGTCCATGTCTGCTACGTGCAGGAGCTGCACCTGGACCACAAGGTCACGGTTTCCTTCCAGCTCATCGACCATGACGAGAAGCGGCTCAGGGCCTACCAGGAAATCCGCCATGTCGACGGCTGGCTCGCCGCCACGTCCGAGACCCTGTCGCTGCATGTCGACATGGCGGGGCCGAAGGTGGCACCCTTCCCCGCCGATGTGCTGGCCAGGATCGAAGCCATGCGCGCCGCCCATTCGGCCCTGCCCATGCCCGAGCGCGCGGGCCGCTCGATCGGCATCAAGCGCAAGTAGGGCGAGGCCGGTATTCGTCCAGCTCCCGAACGGCGAGGCGACCGGGTCTGACTTCAATGCCACACCCGAAACTCAAAATCGCCGAACCTTTGATGTCCGCTGGCACCGGTGCTTGAAGCGGCTCCGGACCCACGTTAACCTTACCGAGGTTTTAACGGGAACAAGCCAATTGAGACGTTGAACGACTCAGCGGAGCGGTCGAAAACGATCCGCATTGAGTTGCGATACGGGCGGCGGGGCAAAGCCGGTTCGAGGGACGTGCATGAAAACCGACATCAAGGTCGAGGTGGACAGGCTGGCCGCCGATCCGCGCATAACGGACTATGATTTCTGGCGTTCGCTCAAGAACGTCGACAACGAAATCTTCCACATCGCCAACAACAATGAGCCGATCCCGTTCGACATGATCCGCTGGCGCAGCATTTTAAAGCGCGCCCGCCTGAAGCGCGGCCATGCCTGACGCCGGCGAGCCGGCCCGAGGCTGATGCCGTTCGTCACAGCCGCCCCGCAGAAACATCCGATAACCTCGCGCTATTTCACGGCGATCGCCGGATCGCCGCCAGAGGCGAACGCGTGGTCACCGGCGACGACTGGATGATGGCCGTGTTCGTCATCGCATAGGGGATGATGCGGTCGATCACCCGTTCGAGTTCGGCGACCGAGCCGACGTGCGCCAGGGCGATGAAGCAGTCCTCGCCGGTCACCCGGTCGCATTGCGCGATTTCGGGCAGTTCGCGAATGATCTCGGCCACGACCGACAATTGTCCCGGCACCGGCCGGATGCGCAGCCACGCCGACAGCTTCAGCCCAAGGGCCGCAGGATTGATCCTCACCGAATAGCCTTCGATCACGCCATTTTCCTGGAGCCGCTTGATGCGCTCGGCGACGCTGGGCGCCGACAGGCCGACCGAGCGCGCAAGCTCCGCCGTGCTGGCGCGTGCGTCTTTTTCCAAGAGGCGCAGGATCTTCATGTCGGCCGCATCAAGATCGATATTTTCAATTCGAAGACGTTTCATTGAAATCTCCTTGCTTCCAGTGATGAAAACGGCCGATAATCGACCATTATCCATGTAAACTGCGAAAAACGCCTGCGATACTGATCCGATGGACGATCGAACGCAAGCTTCTGCCGCCAGCCCTGCCCTCGGCCGCCACCTGCCCGGCAGCCTAGCGGAAAACCTGCCGCCGCATGTCTGGTTCGGTGTCAGCGCCGTCTTCCACTATCTCGGACCGGCCTTCGCCGTGCTGCTTTTCCCGCATGTTGGCGTGCTCGGCATGGCATGGCTGCGCATCGCCAGCGCGGCGCTGATTTTTGCGCCGCTGACGCGCCCATGGCGGAGCTTCGCCCGCGCCGATCGCCCAACCCGCCTGCTGTTGCTGGCCTTCGGCACCTGCCTGGCGGTGATGAACTGTTCGTTCTACCTGGCGCTTGACCGACTGCCGATCTCGCTGGTGGCGGCGATCGAATTCGTCGGCACCATCGGCGTCGCGCTGGTCGGCCTCAGAAGCGCTCGCAGCCTGGCCGCCCTGGCCGTGGCCGTCAGCGGCACCTTGCTGCTGATCGACGTCAAATGGTCCAGCGATCCTGTCGGGCTGTTCTGGGCCTTCCTCAACGGCGCGCTCTTTGTCGGCTACATCGTTCTTGGCCACCGCGTCGCCCACGCCGGTGCGGGCGACGGCATAGCGGGCCTCGGCGCCGCCATGGCGGTCGCCTTCGTCGTCGTGCTGCCGATCGGCCTCAGAGACGCGCTGCCCGCCTTCTTCTCACCGCTGCTTCTCATTGCAGCGATTGGTGTCGGCATCTGTTCTTCGGTCATTCCCTACATCTGCGATCAGCTTGCCATGTCACGGCTGCCGCGCTCGAGCTTTGCGCTGATGCTATCGCTGCTGCCGGTCACGGCAACGCTGATCGGCGTCATCGTGCTACGCCAGGTTCCCGGCCTCAGGGATTGCCTCGGCATCGCGCTGGTGGTGGCCGGCGTTGCCTTCCACAAGCCGGCCCCATCAGCCGGGTGACCCGGCCGGCTGCGTGACACTCGCGCTATGCCAGTTTCTGCTTGAGGAAAGCGACAGTCCTGCCCCAGGCGAGATCGGCCGCCTTCTTGTCGTAGCGGGCCGCCGACGTGTCATTGTTGAAGGCATGGTTGGCGCCTTCATAGACATAGACCGTGTACTCGACATGGGCGGCGTCGAGCTCTTTCTTGAAGGCATCGATGCCGGCATTGGTGCGTTCGTCGAGCCCGGCATAGTGCAGCAGCAACGCGGCCTTGATCTTCGAGACATCGGCGGCCTTCGGCTGCATGCCGTAATAGGCGACGCTGGCGGCGAGATCGGGCGCGTTGACGGCCAGCATGTTGGCCGTCCCGCCGCCCCAGCAGAAGCCGATGACGCCGACCTTGCCATTGCCGTCCTTGTCGGCCTTGAGGAAGGCGACGGTCGCCACGCCGTCGGCCACGGTCTGCGCGGAGTCCAGTTGAGTGAACATGTCGCGCGCCTTATCCTCGTCGGCGGGTGTGCCGCCGAGCGGTGACAGGAAATCCGGCGCAAGCGCCACGAACCCCTCCAACGCCACGCGCCGGGCGACGTCGCGTATATGCGCGTTGAGCCCCCTGTTTTCATGGATGATGATGACGGTGCCGAGCTTGCCGGTCTGGTTTGCCGGTTTGACCAGATAGCCCTTCATTTCGCCGCCGCTGCCGGGATAGGTGATGTCCTCGCCTTTCACGCGGGGGTCGTTGTCGGCAACGATTGCCGCCTGGGCGGAATTGGCAGCCAGAAGCGGCGCGATCGCGGCCGCCGCCGCGCCCGATCCGGCAAGCCTCGTCAGCTGTTCCATGAAGCGCCGGCGATCGAGCGTCAGATGGGTGTATTCGTCATAGGCGTCGATCATCGCCTGGGTAATGACGGGTTTTCCGGTGTTTGCGGATGTCGTCGTCATGGACGCACTCCTCGATCTCGATGCCTCGACTGCCTTGCGGTTGGCAAGATAGGGGCGAGCCTCACATCGTCCAGTCACGGCTCGGTGACACTCCGGTTGCGCGGCTATGGGCGAGCGGCGGGACGATCATCACGTTTTGGTCATCGGCGACAAATCTTGATGGCGCTGCCACAATAGTGGGGGAAACTGAGGAACCGGCCGCCCCATGGGGCGGCCACGGTCCTGAATGGTCCGATCTGAAAGGAACACGCCGATGACCATGACCTCGCCAATCCTGGCAACCGCCTTCATGGTTGCCGCAGCCGCCATCCTGGCGATGCGCGCGACCGTTGTCGCCACGAGCTGGAAATCCATGGTCAAGGTTCGCAGCCGCCAGCGCCATCCGGCAAACACCAAAACCCAAGGATGAGGTGAGATCATGAACGTCCAGGATATCGTCAACACCGTTTCTCAAAAGGCAGGCCTCGATCAGGCGACGACGGAGAAAGTCGTCGGCACCATCCTCTCGGTGCTGGAGCACGAGGCCGATGGCACCAGCGCCTCCTCGTTTTTCGCCAAGATCCCCGGCGCCGATGATCTTGCCCACCAATATGACGTCATGGCCGCCGCCCCAGCCGGCGGTGGCGGCTTCCTGTCCTCACTGCAGGGCGCGCTTGGCGGTGTTCTCGGCGAAAAGGCGGGCGCGCTGGTCAACGGCCTCGCCGCGCTCAAGGCATCCGGCCTCGACATGGCGCAGATCCAGAAGGCGGGCGCCACGCTGGTCCAGCAGGCCGAAGCCGCCGCCGGCCCCGATTTGACCAACGAGGTGCTCGGCTCGGTGCCGAGCCTGAAGAGCCATCTGGGGCTTGGCTAAGGCGTTCGACTCGGAAGGCTTTGCGCCGCCCTCATCCGGCTGCCGCCACCTTCTCCCAGTGGAGTGACTGGGGAGAAGGTGCAATTTCAGCCCTGGCGCAATCCCTGCACAACAATTCCGGCAGAACTTGATCGATCACTCGTCCAGCATTGCCTTACTTCGGCAGCGCGTAAGCCATCACATAGTCCCCGGGCTTGGTGCCGACCGAGCCATGGCCGCCGGCGACGATGACCACGAACTGGCGTCCGTCGGCGACCGTATAAGTCATCGGCGTCGACTGCCCGCCGGCCGGCAACCGCGCCCGCCAGAGCTGCTTGCCGGACGTCAGGTCGTAGGCGCGCAGATAGTCGTCGACCGCGGCACCCAGGAAGGCGACGCCACCAGCGGTGATCATCGGCCCGCCGATACCGGGCACGCCGACCCTCAAGGGCAGCGGCAGCGGCGTCATGTCGTAGACCGTGCCGTTGCGGTGCTTATAGGCGATCGCGCCGGTCCTCAGATCGACGCCGGCGACATAGCCCCAGGGCGGCGCCTGGCAGGGAATGCCGAGCGGCGACAGGAACGGTCCCATAACCACCGCGTAGGGAGCGCCCTCATTGCGGTTCAGGCCCTGCTCGCTGCCCTTCGCGTCGCCCGGCGGCGGCACGTCGGCGCGAGGAATAAGTCTGGATGTGAACGCCAGGTAGGTCGGCATGCCGAATATCACCTGCCGCACCGGGTCCACGGCGACCCCGCCCCAGTTGAAGACACCGAAATTGCCGGGATAGATCAGCGATCCCTGTAGGGAGGGCGGCGTGTAGCGGCCTTCATAGTGCAATTTGTGGAAGGCAATCCGGCACGCCAGCTGATCGAACATGGTGATGCCCCACATATCGGCATCGGTCAGCGGCGGCGGGTTGAAGGAGAGGCCCGATGCCGGCTGCGTCGGCGATGTGTGGTCGCCTTCGATGGCGCCACCGGGCGCCGGCATTTCCTTGACCGGTATCATCGGTTCGCCGGTACGCCGGTCGAGCACATAGAGGTCGCCCTGCTTGGTCGGCCCGACCAGCGCCGGCACCACTGTCCCGTCGCCCTTGGTGATGTCGATCAGGCTCGGCTGCGCCGGCACGTCCATATCCCAGAGGTCGTGGTGCACGGTCTGCCGCACCCATTTCAACTGCCCGGTGTTGAGGTCGAGCGCGGTGATAGAGGAGGAGAATTTCTCGACATTGGCGCTGCGCCCGGCGCCGAGCTGGTCGGGAGTCTGGTTGCCGAGCGGCACATAGAGCAGGCCGAGCTTCTCGTCGGCGCTCGGCGTCGACCACATATTGGGCGAGTTGGCGGTGTAGGTCTGGCCGGCCGGCAGCGGCGTGGTCTGATCCGGATTGCCGGAATCCCAGTTCCACAGCAATTTGCCGGTGCTCGCATCATAGGCGCGGATGACGCCGGACGGCTCCTGCGTCGAATAATTGTCGTTGACCGCGCCGCCGACGATGATCTTGCCGCCCGCGATCAGCGGTGCCGAGGTCGAATAGTAATAACCCGACTTCGGGTAAGGCATGCCGGTCAACAGGTTGAGCGTGCCGCCCTCGGCGAAGGCCGGACAAACCTGCCCATTGGCGGCGTCGAGCGCGATCAGCCGCGCATCCGACGTCGGCAGGTAGACACGGCTTGCGCAAGGCTGGCCGACGGCCCCGGCGGCATCGGCATAGTAGGACACGCCGCGACATGTCTGGTGCTGGCGATCCTTGTCGAGCTTGATCTTGGGGTCGTAGCGCCATTTCTCCTTGCCGGTCGCCGCATCGATGGCGATGGCGAAATTGTGCGGCGTGCAGATGTAGAGCGTGTCGCCGATCTTAAGCGGCGTCACCTGATAGGTGGTCTCGCCGACATCGTCCGGCCCCTTCACATCGCCGGTGCGGTAGGTCCAGGCCGGCTGCAGATTGGCGACATTGTCCGGTGTGATCTGATCGAGCGGCGAGTAACGCTGGCCGAACTGCGTGCGGCCATAGAAGTGCCACTCGCCGGCCGGCACGTCGCCGCCAAGATTGGCATTGGGGATCACCTTGTCGGTGTCGAGCGCGCCGCCGATGTCCTTCGGGTCCGCGGTCATCGAATAGCCGGCCACCGCCAACGATGCCAGCACGGCCAGGATCAGCGGCGCGCGCCCGTCAGGCCCGGCAAGGCCGCGCCTCGCCCAGGGCGTCAAAAGCCACAGCGCCACCAGCACGATGATGCCGCCGCGCGGGCCGAGTTCCCACCAGTCGAAGCCGGTTTCCCAGACCGCCCAGGCCAAAGTGCAGAGCACGATCGCCGCGTAAAGCCACAGGGAGGTGGACCGGCGTCGATAGAGTAGCCAGGCGGTGATCAGGAAGGCGAGGCCTGCAATGATGTAATACCAACTGCCGCCCAGCGAAGCCAACCAGATGCCGCCCGCGCCGAGCGCCAGGCCGATGAGGAAGAGGATGAGGGAGGTGATGGAGACAGCCAAGATGATACTCCTTCGACTGTTGCACGCCAGCGAGGCGGCCATGGGCAACGTCCCTGCCCTTTGTTCAGCTTTCCCTCACCCGCTCCGCCTGTCAAGCTGGCCCACACGCCAAGGTGGCAATCCATCTTGCCATAAGCAGGCCGGTAACATTCGCGAGAAAGCCGAAAAGCGGATCATGGAAAATACTGCTTTCGCGTGTCGCGACTTGTCGCTTGATGATCTCGGCCTTTACGAAGCTTTCCTGGCCTCACCTGCCGGTAGCCACTATTACGACCAGATGCAGGTCGCTCTGGGCGCGGCGATAACCGACGAGGCGCGTGCGGTAGGGCAGCGATTTTTCGTCGCTCTCGGCTACCGCAAGGCCTGAGCGGCCTTCTCGGCACTTTACCGGGAACAAAACGTAGACAGTTCTGGTCTTTCGCCACCGAATCACTACATTCGGGGGAGATGTCCGGCTTTTCCGAAGACATGCCCTTTTTCGACGAACCCAATGCGCGGCCCTCGGCCCCGTCGGGTATTGCCGCGCGCGCCATGGCCGCCCGCGGCGCCCATAACAACGCGCCCGACTATCTCAGGGGGTTGAACCCCGAGCAGAGGCTGGCGGTGGAAACCACCGAGGGCCCGGTTCTGGTGCTGGCCGGCGCCGGTACCGGCAAGACGCGCGTCCTGACCACCCGCATCGCCCACATCCTCGCCACCGGCAAGGCCTTCCCGTCGCAGATCCTGGCCGTGACCTTCACCAACAAGGCCGCGCGCGAGATGAAGCAGCGCATCGGCATCCTGATCGGCGAAGGCAATGTCGAGGGCATGCCCTGGCTCGGCACCTTCCATTCGATCGGCGTGAAGCTGCTGCGCCGCCACGCCGAACTCGCGGGGCTGCGTTCCGACTTCACCATCCTCGACACCGACGACGTCGTGCGGCTGATCAAGCAACTGATCCAGGCCGAAGGCCTGGACGACAAGCGCTGGCCGGCCAAGCAGTTCGCCCAGATGATCGACGGCTGGAAGAACAAGGGGCAAGGTCCGGCCGATATCGCCGAGGGCGACGCGCGCAGCTTCGCCAATGGCAAGGGCCGCGAACTCTACAAGGCCTATCAGGAGCGGCTGCGGACGCTGAACGCCTGCGATTTCGGCGACCTGCTCTGCCACCCGATACGCATCTTCCGCGCCAATCCGGACGTGCTGAAGGAATACCACAAGCGCTTCAAATACATCCTCGTCGACGAATACCAGGACACCAACACCGCCCAGTACATGTGGCTGCGCCTGTTGGCGCAAAGGCCGCAGGTTTCGCGCACACCCCCGACAAGCGATCTCCAATCGGCCGAGGGCCGCAAGCCCGACCGGGCGTCCGAGCCGTTGCGAGGCCCGCGCGGAGGGCCCGCGCCGGCAGGCGCGGAACAGCCCGTGAGCGATAACAAAGTCAACATCTGCTGCGTCGGCGACGACGACCAGTCCATCTACGGCTGGCGCGGCGCCGAGGTCGACAACATCCTGCGCTTCGACAAGGATTTTCCCGGCGCCACCATCATCCGGCTGGAGCGCAACTACCGCTCGACCGCGCATATCCTCGGCGCCGCCTCCCACCTCATCGCCCACAATGAGGGCCGCTTCGGCAAGACGCTGTTCACCGACCGTGACGATCCCGAGGACGGCAAGGTCAATGTGCACGCGGCCTGGGATTCCGAGGAGGAAGCCCGCGCCATCGGCGAGACCATCGAGGCCTACCAGCGTCAGAAGCACAATCTCAATGACATGGCGATCCTGGTCCGCGCCTCCTTCCAGATGCGCGCCTTCGAAGACCGCTTCATCACGCTCGGTCTCAATTACCGCGTCATCGGCGGTCCGCGCTTCTACGAGCGCATGGAAATCCGCGACGCGCTGGCCTTCTTCCGCGTCGTTGCCAATGGTACCGACGACCTTGCCTTCGAGCGTATCGTCAACGTCCCCAAGCGGGGACTCGGCGAGGCCACCATCCGCCAGATCCATGACACGGCGCGCGCGCTGCGCATCCCGATGCTGGAGGCTGCGGCGACTTTGGCCGAAAGCGACGAGCTGAAGCCGAAGCCCCGCGCCGCTTTGCGCGAAGTGGCCGCCAATTTCGAACGCTGGCAGAAGGCGCTGGAAAACAAGCCGCACACCGAGCTTGCCGAGACCATTCTCGAAGAGAGCGGCTACACCGACATGTGGAAGAACGACCGTTCGGTCGAGGCGCCCGGCCGGTTGGAGAACCTCAAGGAACTGATCCGCTCGATGGAGGAGTACGAGTCGCTGCGCTCCTTCCTCGAACATGTCGCGCTGGTCATGGATGCCGAGCAGAATGCCGACCAGGACGCCGTCAGCATCATGACGCTGCATTCGGCCAAGGGCCTCGAATTCGAGACCGTCTTCCTGCCCGGCTGGGAGGAAGGCCTCTTTCCCCATCAACGCGCGCTCGACGAGGGCGGCCGCTCCGGGCTGGAGGAAGAGCGGCGGCTGGCCTATGTCGGCCTGACACGGGCCAAGAAGAACCTGCACCTCTGGTTCGTCTCCAACCGCCTCATCCATGGCCTGTGGCAATCGACCATCCCGTCGCGCTTCCTTGAGGAACTGCCGGAAGCCCATGTCGAGATCGCCGAAGCCGGCAACTCCTATGGCGGCTACGGCAATCCCTATGGCGGCGGTTCCTTTGCGTCGGGCCGTGGCGGCAAAGGGGCAGGAAGGCAGAATCCCTACGGCGCCTCGCGCTTCGACAATATCGGCGGCAACGCCAGCGGCACGGAAAAATCCGGCGCCTTCTCCAACACCTACTCGACGCCGGGCTGGCAGCGGGCGCAGGCCAACCGCACCGAGGCGACCGACCGCAACTGGGGCACGCGCTCCGGCCATCAGGTCGAGCGCATCGGCTATGGCGAGACCGATTCCGGCTACGGCGCCGGCCGCACGAGCGTGAAAGGCCGCACCATCGACGGCGAACTGGTCGCCAAATCCGTCGCCGACAAGCCGTCGCCCTTCAGCGTCGGCGACCGTGTCTTCCACCAGAAATTCGGCAACGGCAACATTTCGGCCATCGAAGGCAACAAGCTGACCATCGACTTCGACAAGGCCGGCCAGAAACGCGTGCTGGACGGGTTTGTCGCGGCGGTGTGAGTTCTGCCGGCCCCGTCTGGCCGCAGCCCCTCAATCCACCTTCTTCTCGCCCCGCTCGCCGGCCTTCACGATATCGTCCGTCGTGAACAGGATTTCCTTCAGTTCCGCCCGCCAGTCCAGCTTCTGGCGCAGCAGGAATTCGAGATCCATGCCGAAATGCTTGAATTCCTCGCTCTGCGCGTTCTGCATGATCGCCTTGGCCTGAGGGTCCTTCTCCACCGCCATGCGCTGTTCGTACCAGCTTATCGCTTCCGCCTCCTCGATCAGCGAGGTGATCATGCGGGCAAAGGTCCGCACTTGCTGCGACAGTTCTTGTGGCGGTTCGTGATACTGGTCGAAACCCATGTCGTCCTCCGTGGTTAGTCCCAGTGAATGCCCGGGAACGGCGCCGGTTCCGCATCATCGTTGCAATTCGGCCAGCGCCCTCTCCAGCGGTGCCGTCGATATTTGGATCGGGCCGGAAAATGCCAGATCCATGTCGAAGATCAGGTAGATCGCCCCGGCAATCATGGCTGCCGACACCACGTAGGTGCCGATGGTGATCGCGTTTCGCGGTGCCCTGAAGCCGAAACCGGCAAAGATCAGCACCAGCCAGGCAACCAGCATGACAATCAGCGCCACGGGGATCGTACTCTCCGACTGCTCGATCAGAACCCAACGTAGTTCCGTCACCTTCTGCAGATGCTGGCGGGCATCTTGCAGCAAGGCGCTATGCGCGTCATCCGCCGGTATCAGCGCACTCAGCCTATTGCCGATCTCAATGAGCAGGTGCTCCGATAGCCGGTTGGCGTCGATTGGCGTTTCATGGGTCGGCGAGTCCTGACCCGTCACGCGCTGCACATAGATGCCAAGAGGCTGGCGCACCACGTCGGTCTCAGGCCCGTATTGGCGGAGCGACCGGTCGAGAAGGATCATTTCGGTCGCATAGGCGTGCACGTTGCGGTCGATCGATTCGTAGGTGTTCCTGGCCGAGTTGATCATGAGCCCGAGCATCAGCGACGTCATGACCCCGAACAGATTGGCGGTGAGCCGAACCACGGTGTTCGTGTCGTCGTCGCGATGTTTGGCCGGCAATGTCGGCCAGATCGCCATGCTGGCGAACGCCGCCGCCACCAGACACAGGAAGATCACCAATGCGATCAACGCTTCGCGCATCCGCTCATTTCTGCACGGCATGCGCCAATTGCCAATGGCAAGACACTGGTCACACAGCGAAAGTTGCGACTCCGTCAGGCGTTCTCGTATCTCTGGTGTCTTACGACACCGGTGCTGCTCCGCCTTCCTCGGTGCGCCGCGCGATGAACTCGTCCAGCACGCCCGACGTGGCTACCGCCGTCGCCGGCGGCTCGAAATCGGCGAGGATGCGTTTCCAGATGCCGGTGGCGCGTTCGGTGGCGGTCTTGGAACCGCTTTGTGTCCAGTTGCCGAAATTCGACCAGTCGGCCACCAGCGGCTCGTAGAAGGCGGTGCGGTAGCGCGCCATGGTATGGCCGGCCGAGAAGAAATGACCGCCCGGCTGCACTTCGGCGATCGCCTCGAACCCAATGGAATCGCTGTCGCCGGGCGTCGCGGCACAAAGTTCGGCGATCGTCTGCAGGGCTTCGACATCGGTGACCAGCTTCTCCAGCGAGACGCTCAAGCCCCCCTCCAGCCAGCCGGCCGCGTGGATGCAGACGGTGGCGCCGGCCAGCACCGAGCCCCACAAGGCGAACTGCGTTTCATGCGCCGCCTGCGCGTCCGAGATGTTGGCGGCACTGCCGCCGCCGGACCGCCAGGGAAGTCCGGTGAAACGGGCCAGCTGGCCGGCGCCGAGCGTCGCCTTGATGTGCTCGGGCGTGCCGAAGGCCGGCGCTCCGGACTTCATGTCGACATTGGAGGAGAAGGAGCCATAGACCACCGGCGCGCCGGGCCGCACGATCTGCGCCAGCGTCAGGCCGGCCAGGGCTTCTGCATGCTGCAGCGCCAGCGCGCCGGCCACCGTGATCGGCGCCATGGCCCCCGCCAGGCAGAACGGTGTGATGATCGAGACCTGGCCCGCCTTGGCGAAATCGATGATGCCTTGCGCCATCGGTATGTCGAGCTGGCGCGGCGAGTTGGTGTTGATGACGGTGTAGCACCAGGCATTCGACTGAAATTCGTCCCGCGACAGGCCGCGCGCCAGCCTGACCATCTCGAAACTGTCATCGACCTGCGGCGTGCCGCGCGCGAACACGAAGGGGAACTTGTCGGACAGCGTCAGCTGCGCGCGGTTGACGGCATAGTGACGGAAACGGTTGTCGACGTCCTGCGGCTCGACGCAGGGCCCCAGCATGTGCAGCACGTCGAAATGCTGCACCATCTTGATGAACTCCTCGAAGGCCTCGAGCGTGCCAGGCCGCCGGCCGCGTACGAGGTCGGTGACGTTGGGCGCGCCGGAGCCGGCCAGGAACGTCATCGACCCCAGTTCGAGGGACAGGTCGCGGTCACGCGCGCCGGCATGAGCATGGATCGATCGCGGCGCGGAAGCCAGCGCCGCCGCCACCATGTCGCGGCCGATGCGCACCATGTCGGTGTCCGGATCGACCAGCGCGCCGGCGCGGGCGAAATAGTCGCGCGCCTGCGGCAGCAGCACCTTGATGCCGAGCTCTTCCAGCACACGCAGCGCCGTGTCGTGGATCGCCGCGACCTGGTCATCCGAAAAGATCGGCTGCGGCAGGAACGGGTTCTTCAGCGACCGGTAATTCGGCCGGCGGCTGCTCTCGCTGCCGGCCTCGCCTGTCCGTCCACGCCGGCGTTCGCGCCTGGCGTCTCGTGCCGCGTCATCGACCATCGAAAATCCTCCTCATTGCCGCATCGCCTTGCCCGAGGGATCGTAGGGCGAGGCCGCGATGACCCGCGCCGGCCGCTCGACGCCGACAATGTGCACCGAAAGCGCCGTCCCCTCCTCGGCAAAACCGTCGTCCACCAACGCCAGCGCGACGCTCTTGCCGATCGTGTAGCCAAAGCCGCCCGAGGTGACGAAGCCAACTCGCCGTCCGTCGAGCCACACCGGCTCGAAGCCGCTGGCGTCGGCATCGACGGCGTCGATCTCCAGCGTCACGATCCGCTGCGAGGTACCCGCCTCGCGCTCCCTCAGCGTCGCGTCGCGGCCGACGAAATCGCCCTTGTCGAAAGCGATGAAGCGGTCGAGTCCGGTCTGCCCTGGCGTGTAGCCTTGCGTGAATTCGCGTGACCAGATGCCGAAGCTTTTCTCCAGCCGCAATGCATTGAGCGCGTAGTAGCCGATCTCCACCAGACCAAGGTCCTCGCCGGCGGCCAGCAGCATCTGGCGCAGCGTCGCGTGCATGGCCACGGGGCAGCTGATCTCGAAGCCGAGTTCGCCAGCAATGGAAAGGCGGGCAACCCGCGCACGCACCATGCCGATGTCGAACGCGCCGCAGGCCATGAACGGCAGCGCTGCCGCCGACACATCCTGATGCGTGGTGCGTTCCAGGATCTTGCGCGCATTCGGCCCCGTCAGCAGGAAGCCGCTCATGGCGTCCGAAATGTCGGTGACCGTAACGTCCTCTCGCGCCTGGCCCTCGAACCAGCGCATGTGGAATTCGCGCAGGTAGTAAGAGCCCATCAGCCAATAGTCGTCGCCGCCCCAATTGATCACGGTGAGGTCGCCCTTCAAGCGCCCGTCCGGCCCGAGCATCGGCGCCAGCCGCGCCTGCCCGGCCTTTGGCAACCTGCACGCCAGCAGCCGGTCGAGCCACGCCTCGGCGCCCGGCCCGCACACCGCATAGCGTGAGTAGGCCGAGATATCGATGAGACCCGCCGCACGCCGCACCTGCAGCGCCTCGTCGCCGACAATGTCGAAGGCGTTGGAGCGTTTGAGCGTGGTGTTCTCGCGAAATCCCATCGGCGCGAAATAGGCCGGGATTTCCAGCCCCCATGAGGCCGTCCATTCGCAGCCCGCGGCAGCCATCCCGTCATAGGCGCCGGGGCGCTTCAAGGGCCGGCCCGCAGGCAGCCGCTCGTTGGGAAAGGTCATGACGAAACGGCGCGAATAGAACTGGCGCGTCGTCTGCTTGAGATATTCGCGGTTGGCGGCGAAGGCGCCGTAGCGGGCAATGTCCATGCCGAAAATGTCGGCCTGCGGCTCGCCGAAGATCATCCACTCGGCCAGCGATTTGCCGACGCCACCGCCCTGGCTGAAGCCGGCCATGACGCCGCAGGCGACCCAGTAATTCTTCAAGCCGCGCACCGGTCCGACGATCGGATTGCCGTCCGGCGTGAAGGTAAAGGCGCCATTGACCCATTTGCGGATGCCGGCCGTTGCAAGGCAGGGAAAGCGCTCATGCGCCTTGGCGAGTTCCGGACTGATACGGTCTATGTCTTCCGGGATCAGTTCGATGCCGTAGTCCCATGGCGCGCCATCCATGTTCCAGTGCTTCGGATTCTGCTCGTAAACGCCGAGCAGCACGCCCTTGCGCTCCTGGCGCAGGTAGGAGAAGCCGTCGAGGTCGACGGCGATGCCGATTTCCCTGTCGAGCGCTGCGATCTCGGGAATATCCTCGGTGACGAAATAATGGTGCTCCATCGGCGTCACCGGCAAGTCGACGCCGGCCATGCGGCCGAGTTGCTTTGCCCACAAGCCGCCGGCATTGACGACGTGCTCGGCGACGATTGTGCCCTGCTCGGTGACGACGTCCCACTGCCCATCGGCGCGAGACTTCAGCTCGACCACCCGGTTGCGCAGGATGACATCGGCACCGCGCTTCCTGGCGGAGCCCGCATAGGCATGCGTCGTGCCATAGGGATCGAGATGGCCCTCGTTGGAATCGTGCAGGCCGCCGAGCACGCCGGCGACATCGACGATCGGGCAGATCTCCCTGATCTCTTCCGGCGTCACCAGCCGCGCGGTTTCGATGCCCACAGACTGGAACACCGCCCAGGCCGACTTCAGCCATTCCCAGCGGGCGGGATCGCTGGCGATGTTGACGCCGCCGGTCATGTGCAGGCCGATTTCCTGGCCGGATTCGGCCTCGATCTCGCGGTAGAGGTTGATGGTGTAATCCTGCAGCGCCGCGACGTTGGGATCGGCGTTGAGCGCATGGAAACCGGCCGCGGCGTGCCAGGTAGAGCCCGCGGTCAGCTCGGCACGCTCGATCAGCGCCACATCCGGCCAGCCGAACCGCGTCAGATGGTAGAGCACCGAAGCGCCGACCACCCCACCTCCGATGACCACTGCGCGATAATGCGGCTTCAAGGCCTTCCCTCCCGATCTGTCCGAAGCCGGCACCATATACGCACTGGACATAAGTGTCTAGTGCGCTGAATGCGCCCGATGCAGATCAAGCCTCTCGCGCTATCCCGCCTTTCATCGATGCATGAAACGCCGGCAGGGATGCGCCGCCCGCTGTCACGCCAGCATCATGTTCACCCCTTAGATCGCTTCCGGGGAGGCGCGCGCGGCATCATCGATGTGGCACCTCTTTCCGTTTTCGTCGTTCAGCCGCTCCGGCATGCTTCGTCACAAAGAGGATTGTCCATGAATCACCCGCACCGAACCGCGTCGCTCGCCGTCGCGCTGGCCTTGTTCACCGCCCTCACGCCGGCGCTCGCCGAGACCACCGCGGCCGTCGGCGGCACCAGCTTCGTCAACAAGGGCCTGGTCGGCGTCGGCCGCATTCCGGCCGCGCAGCGCGACAAGTTCGGCGAGACGTTCGGCTCGGGCTCCGGCATGGCGATCGACACGTCAGGCTGGACGCGTGACGCGGCCGGCTACAAGGGTTCGCTCTGGTTGCTGCCGGATCGCGGCTACAACGTTGCCGGCACGACCGACTACCGTGCGCGCGTCAACACCATCGGCATCGAGTTCTCACCTATCGCGCCGGGCGCGGCACCCGCCGCCGGCCAGGAGCAGACCGCCGTCAAGGCGACGCTTGCCGACACGATGCTGCTCACCGACGACAAGGGCGCCGACACCACCGGCCTCGATCCGCTGTCGGATGTGCGCCCGGCCGCCGGCGACATGCCGATGCTGCCTGTCGCTACCAACGGCAAGCTCGCCCTCGACAACGAGGCGATCGTGCGGCTTCCCGACGGCTCGATGTTCATCTCCGACGAATATGGCCCCAATATCTACCGCTTCTCGGCGCAAGGCCGCCTGATGTCCGCGACCCAGCCGCCCGCCGCCCTCGTGCCGATGCGCAAGGGCGCGCCGAATTTCTCCTCGGACAATCCAGGTCCGGGCGCTGCCGATCCTGATCCGAAGGATCCCGAGACCGGCCGCCAGAACAACCAGGGCCTGGAAGGCATGGCGATGACGCCGGACCGCAAGTTCCTGATCGCCGTGCTGCAGTCGGCGCCCAGGCAGGATGGCGGCGATTCCCCTGCGACGCGGCAGAACACCAGGGCGTTGGTCTATGGCGCCTCCGATCTCGCCCACCTCAAGCTCGCGCATGAATATGTCGTGCCGCTGCCGGTGTTCAAGGATGCCAAGGGCAAGACCAAGGTCGCCGCGCAAAGCGAGATCGTGGCACTGTCGGATACGGCGTTCCTGATGCTGGCCCGCGACAGCGGCAACGGCCAGGGGCTGGCAAAAGGTGACGCCTCGCTCTACCGCCGGATCAACATCGTCGATGTCTCCGCTGCGACCGACATCGCCGGCGGCGCCTTCGATGCCGCCGACAAGCCGGTGGCGCCCAAGGGCGTGCTCGATCCGTCGGTGACGCCGGCCAAGCTGATGCCGTTCATCGACATCAACGACGCTGCCGAGCTCGGCCGTTTCGGCCTGCACAATGGCGGGGCGAAGGACCGCAACGAGCTTTCCGAGAAATGGGAAGCAATGTCGCTTGCCAGCGTGCTCGATCCGAAGCTGCCCGACGACTATTTCCTGTTCGTCGCCAATGACAACGACTTCCTGACCCAGGACGGCTTCCAGGTCGGCGCATCCTACAAGGCCGACGATGGCGCCGATGTCGACACCATGTTCCTGGTCTATCAGGTCACAATTCCGGGTCTCGCAAAGAAGTAATGCCGCATGCGGGCGGGCGCGCCGAGCGCGTCCGCCCGCAAATCGTAAAGACCCGACTCAACATCTCCGCCTCGCTTGGCGGCACGGGCTCGACCACGCCGGCTATGGAATCCAATCCGACGTGCCGTGCGGTCGCGCGTGTCTTTTGCGGCGCGGACGCGGGCCGGGCGGCAAGCCGTCCTGGACTTGCCAGTTCCAGCCGACGCTGTATCTGTTCAGGCGGCAGTGTCCAGACCGGCCATCTCTTCACCGGCTGGACCACGGCCTGGACGCTTCACATCGACCTGTCCGGTTCAATCTGCAATCATCGCAACCGGGTTCAAACAGGTCTTCACCGAATTGCCAGCCATGGACGAAAAAATGCCCTCACGCCGGCGAACCGGCGACCTGACAAGCGGTCCGATCCCGCGGACACTCCTGCTGTTCGCTCTGCCGGTCCTCGGCTCCAACGTGCTGCAATCCCTCAATGGGTCGATCAACGCCGTCTGGGTCGGCCGCTTCCTTGGTGAATCGGCGCTGACCGCCACGTCCAACGCCAACCTCGTCCTGTTCCTGATCCTTGGCACCGTGTTCGGCATCGGCATGGCGGCCACCATCCTGGTGGCGCAGTCGGTCGGCGCGCGCGACCTGCCCGAGGCGCGCCGCATCGTCGGCACAAGCGCCACGTTCTTCTTCCTCATATCGGTGGTCTTCGCGGTCTGCGGCTGGATCTGGGTCGATGCGATTTTGCGCACGCTCGGCACTCCGGCCGACGCGCTTCCACTGGCGCGTTCCTATCTGCGCATCATCTTCGTCGCCGTGCCGATGATGAACCTTCTGTCCTTCGTCATGACCGTGCTGCGCGGCGCCGGGGATTCGCGCACGCCCTTCATCTTCATGGCGCTCGCGGTCATGCTCGACATTGTGCTCAATCCCCTGCTCATCCGCGGCATCGGCCCGTTTCCCGAACTCGGCATCGCCGGATCGGCGACCTCGACGCTGATCGGCCAGACGGTGAGCGTGATCGCCATCCTTGTCGTGCTCTACGCCCGCAAGCATCCGCTGCGGCTGGCCGGCGCCAACCTCGCCCTGCTGCGGCCCGACCCCACCCTATTGCGCATCGTCGTCTTCAAGGGCGTGCCGATGGGCCTGCAGATGATCGTCATCTCGGCGGCCGCGCTGACCGTGATGGGCATCGTCAATTCATACGGGTCGCAGGTCGCCGCGGCGTATGGCATCGCCGCGCAGCTGTGGACTTACATCCAGATGCCGGCGCTCGCCATCGGCGCCGCGGTCTCCTCCATGGCGGCGCAGAATGTCGGCGCCGGCCGCTGGGACCGGATCGGCCGCGTCGCTGCCTCCGGCGTCGGCTTCAATCTCGTCCTGACCGGCGCCCTGGTCGCGCTGCTTTGGGTTTTCGACCGCTCGATCCTCAGCCTGTTCCTGAGCAGCGACAGCGCGGCGATCGACATTGCCGCCCACATCAACAATATCGCGTCCTGGTCGTTCATCCTGTTCGGCGCCACCATCGTTCTGTTCGCGACGGTGCGCGCCACCGGTGCCGTGATGCCGCCATTGATCATCCTGGTGATCTCGGTGTTGGTCGTGCGCACCGGCTTTGCCTATTTCATGCGCGGTGTGATCGGCGAGGAGGCGCTGTGGTGGAGTTTCCCGGCGGGTTCGATCACCTCGCTGGTTCTGGCCGCGGCCTATTACCGCTTTGGTGGCTGGCGCACCGTCCATATGATCGAGAACAGGCCCGCAGCGGGCGAGCCGCCGGATACCGGGCTTGGTGTGCCGCGCCAGCGCGCGCATCTTTCTCCGGGAGCGCCGAACGGCTGAGGCCGGGCACCGCGTCGTGTTACCGGCTGTGCTTCACCCCGAAGGCCAGCGCCACCAGCGCAAACACGATGATGATGCCGGCGAAGGCAAGGCTCGCGGCGACGGAACCGGCATAGGTAGAGACGATGCCGATGCCGATCACGGGCAAGGCGTTGCCGACAAAGCAGCAGATGAAGAAGCTGGAGACGACTTTCGCCCGGCGATCCTTCGGCGCGATCTCGTTCACCACCTGCAGGCCGCCCCGGTAGCCAAGCGCCGCCACGACGCCGCAGCAGGCGGTGGCCACGATCATCAGCGCCATCGAGGCCGATATCTGTGCCGCGACCACCAGCAGGACGCTCGGGATCATCAAGCCCAGCGCGGCCAGCATGGCCCTGTTGCTCTGCACGCGCATCAGCACCACGATGCTGGCCGCCGCGACGATCGCTAGTTCGAAGAACAGCGCACCGGCAACAGCGTGGTTGGCCTCATGAAGCTGCTGCGCCAGGATGCTTGGCGCCACTGCAGCGTAGAAGCCGACCAACGCCATGGCACCAAAGCCGGTAACCGCCGGCGCAACAAAGCGCGCGCGGATTTCCTGCGGCACGGAGAATTGCGGCCGTATGGAAATGCGCCTGAGGCTGCCTGGCTTCGCCACGGTTTCGCGGGTGCGCCAGACCAGGATCGTCACCACTGCAAGCGCCAAGAGATAGGTGACGAAGACGAGGCGCAAAGGCCAGGGCTCATATTGAGCCAACAGTCCCGAGACAAGCGCGCCAAAGCCGAGGCCGAGGAAATTGGTGCTGGTGGCGATCACGCTGGCGCGCGACCTGTCGGTACGGGAGAGAAGTTCAGCAATCCAGGCGGTTCCGGACCCCGCGCCGATACCGATGCCGAGCCCGCTCAGGATGCGCGCTATATCCAGCGAAAGAACATTCTCGGAGAACAGGAAGACGATCGCGCTGACGATGGCAACGATCATCGCCCCGAGAGCGGCGGGCCGGCGCCCGACAACATCCGACACGCCGCCGAACAGCAGCAAGGCTCCTAGGTTTCCCACGACATAGACCGCGTAGATCAACGTCAGCGTGATCTGTGAAAAGCCGAATTGCTGCTTGTAGAGGATATAGAGCGGCGTCAGCACCGTGCTGCCGGCAAACAGCACGGCGATCATCGCGGCGACGGTCGGGATGGCAAGACCGTCGCCGCGAGTTGCCTCTTGCTTATGCGCCAAATCGGGAAAGCCCATGCCAACCTCGTTCCGGTTTGGGGGATCGCGACCCTAACGCGTTTTCATCCGCGGCGTTCCGGCCGGTTGGCGGGCTCCTGACACAACGGGCCGGAAAGCCTGGAGAGGAAAGCCTGGAGAGGAAAGCACGAACCGAAAAGGACGGACCGGAGCCATTGATCCCGGTCCAATCACGAAGCGGATTTGTGCCGTATATCCGGTGCAACCAGGTCCATTTGCAGGCAAAGCTGGGCGCGATCTTCGGCGCGAGGAAGGCAAGAGCCGGGAGCAGAAAGGTCAACAACCAGCCAATGCCTGTCAGCACCATCGGCGGCCTGGCGCGAAAGTTCCCCTGCCATGGTTGAGGATTTGTCGCATGCCGTTTATCGAACCGGCCAGATGAGCTAACAATTTGCTGTCTTTCGACAATTCCTTTTAGGCAGGGCGGTGATCATGGGCAAAGGCAGGGTCGAGGCATTCACCGACGGCGTGGTGGCCATCATCATCACCATCATGGTGCTGGACCTGAAAGTGCCGGAAGGCGAGGATTTCTCCACCCTGGTGCCACAACTGCCGATCTTCCTCTGCTACGTGCTCTCCTTCGTCAATGTCGGCATCTACTGGAACAACCTGCATAACATGTTCCACACCGTGCAGCGCGTCGATGGTGGCGTGCTGTGGGCAAACCTGCATCTGCTGTTCTGGTTATCCCTGATGCCGGTAACGACGGCTTTCATGGGCGAGAACCATTTCGCCACGGTTCCGGTCGCGGTTTACGGTTTCGACCTTGCAATGTGTGCCGCCGCTTACGGCATCCTGGTCATTACCCTGCATCGGCTGCACGGGCCGGACACCGCCTTCGCCAAGGCGATCGGCCGGGACCGCAAGGGAAGGCTTTCCCTCGCCGTCTACCTCGCGGCGATCGCGCTTACCTTCCTCAACCGGTGGATCGGCGTGGCGCTCTACGTCGCTATCGCCCTGGTGTGGCTTGTACCGGACACGCGTTTTTCGCGCGTTCTCGAAAAATAACACGCAGGCTCATCGCTCGGCGCGATGCCGGACGGAAAACCGCTTCGCACTTTCCTGGAATTGCTCTTGGGTTCGGCGCAATTCCGGGCGGAAAACCGCTTCGCACTTTTCCTGCAATTGCTTAGCCGCGAATTGCTTAGCCGCGCATCTCTTTCAGTTTTTCCGCCACCGCGGCGGCCAGATCGGCATAGCGCTCCTCCAGCCGTTCCGCGGCCTTGATGATCGAGAAATCATGGCCGAACTTTTCCAGCGCCATGCGCAGTTTCTCGACGAAATCGGCCTGCTTTTCCAGCGCTGAAAACAACGTCTTCACCTGGGCTTCGGTGATGTCGGGGTTGGCCAGCATCTGCGGTACCTCGCGCCCCATCTGTTCGCCGGTGGCGGTCTGCTCCTTCAGAATTGCGACCCAGTCCGTCAATCGAAAATCTCCATTTGCCGGGGCAGCATGCGCAGCCTCGGCCGGCATGGTCAACCCGAACCCATCTCTCCCGCTGGGGAACGCGCTGCGGTTTGGGGACAAGGACATGCATGAAACACCACTTTCAGTGTGCGCCACGGGGCCTTGAGCGCCGCTGCCCGAAGGGCTTGCGCAAGCCCGTCGCGGCGCTAAGTTCGGCGCTATCGAAGAAGGAAGCCATCGCCGATGATCCCCGACACCGAGATTCAGACCGCCCTGCCCGCCCTTGAGCCAGGCAGGACCGCTATCATCACCGGCGCCGCCAGCGGAATTGGTCTCGCGGCCGCCAAGCGGCTGGCGCTGATGGGAATGAAGATCGTGCTCGCCGACATTGGCGGCGCGCGCCTTGACGATGCTTCCCGGGCCATCTCCGCGATCGCCGGCAATGACGCTGTGCTTGCGGTCGCCGCCGACGTTTCGAACGCCGATGAGGTCGATCGTCTAGCCGACCGGGCATTCGGCGCCTTCGGCGACATCTCGCTGCTGATGAACAATGCCGGTGTCGGCGACAACCCCGGAAAGCCCTGGGAAAACCGCGACGCCTGGAAACGGCTGCTCGATATCAATTTCTGGGGCGTCGTGCATGGCGTCGAAGCTTTCGCCCCGCGCATGCTGGCCTCAGGCAGGCCGGGCCTCATCGTCAACACAGGCTCCAAGCAAGGCATCACCACACCACCCGGCAACCTCGCCTACAATGTCTCCAAGGCCGGGGTTAAGACATTCACCGAAGGCCTGGCGCATGCGCTGCGCAACGAGCCCGGTGCCCGTCTGTCGGCCCATCTGCTCATCCCCGGCTTCACCTATACCGGCCTCACCATAGGGGCGACGGAAAAGCCCGCCGGCGCCTGGACAGGCGAACAGGTCGTTGATTTCATGCTGGAATCGCTGGTCCGGGGCGACTTCTACATCCTGTGTCCCGACAACGAGACGGCGCGGCCGCTGGACGAGAAGCGCATGGCATGGGCGGCCGGAGACATCATCGAAAACCGCCCCGCTTTGTCACGCTGGCATCCAAACTACAAGGACGCGTTCGCGGCCTTCATGAAAGACTAAGCTCGAGTCTTTAGGCCGCGCGCTTTTTCGGAGTTCGTTTTTGCGCCACGGCCTTCTTTGCGGCCATGGCGGCGATCTTCTCATCGTGCCGGCGCGCCGCCTGCTCGCACTTGTCGCGGATTTCCTCGACCTCGGATTCCGTCAGGTGCTCGATGCCGATGAAGCGGTTGCGGCCCTCGCTGACCCGGATCAGTTCATCGAGTTTGGCCTGGATCGCCGCGCCGTCCCGATTCTGGGTGTTTTGGATGAGAAACACCATCAGGAAGGTGACGATGGTCGTGCCGGTGTTGATCACCAACTGCCAGGTGTCCGAGAATTTGAACAACGGCCCACTGGCCGCCCAGATGACGACGATCAGGCAGCAGACGGCAAATGTCGGTGACAGGCCGGCTATGTGGGCGACCCGGTTGGCGATCCTGGTGAAGAGCTTTTCCATCTGTCGAGGTCCCTCAATGGCTGCCGCGATGAGAAACAACCGGCGACCGTTCGGGTTCCCGCAGGCAATAAATACAACCGCTGCAATTGAATGCACGCAAAGCGTGCATATGGTGAAAAACACACCTTATCGGTTCAATGTCATGGTAACCGTGCAGGCAAAAGTGCCTGTTCCGTCCGCTTCACGGCGGTTTACCTCCAGCCCCTTCCGCCGCGCCACCCCCGCATGGCGGAAGGGGTTTCAGTCCGTGGCGCGGAGCCTGGTTTCCCGAAAACGCCGACCAGCATACAGACAGACGGTCACTCCCCTTTCCCGCAGCCTGCTTCGCCAGTGCGGGCAGGCTCAAACGGCGTCGTTTTCCCAGCGATCGAGGAAGGCCTCGATCGGCATTGCCTGGATGTCGGGAACCGCCCTGGCGAGTTTCTCGACCGGCCAGTCCCACCAGGCGAGAGCTTCGATCCGTGCCGCGATTTCAGGAGCGAAGCGCGGCCGAAGCGGCTTCGCCGGCACGCCGGCGACGATCGTGTAGGACGGCACGTCGTGAGTCACCACCGCATTGGCGCCAATGACGGCCCCATTGCCGATGGTGATATCAGGCATGACCACCGCCCCATGGCCGATCCAGACATCGTGGCCGATAGCCACGGCCTTCGCCTGCCGCCGCTCGCGAAATGCGGCATCGACGCCCAACCAGCGAAAATACTCGTTTGGCCGATAGCTGACCTTGTGCTGGGTCAGCCGTTCGATCGGATGCCCCAGCGCATTGATGCGGCTGTTGGCGGCGATCGAGCAGAATTTGCCGATGCTCGTATAGATCGCCTCCGCATGGCGCTCGAAATAGGAAAAATCCCCCACGCTCACCTCGCGCAGCACCACCCGCTCGCCGATCGAGGTATAGCGGCCAAGCTTGCACGCCTTCAGCTCCGCGGTCGGATGGATGCGCGGTTCTGGATCTTTCAGGACGAGGTTTTCGGAATGGTCCATGGGCGCGGCTTTACGTCAGAGCAATTGTTCCCGCAAGCGGGACCAATTATCCGTCAAGCCAGTTCCGGGAAAGAGTTCGATCAGCCTATCTCGGCTTGCCCTTGGTCCACACCACGTTCTGGCCGTAGAGCGGCACCGTCGTGACCGACATCTTCGCGGAGCCGTTCTGCACCTGGCGCGAGTGCGACAGATAGATCAAGGTCTCGTTGGTCTTGTCGTAGATGCGGTTCACCACCTGCTTCTTCCAGATCAGGCTGAGGCCTTGTTTGAACACCTCCTCGCCGCCCTCGCCCATATCGATGTCGCCGATGGTGATCGGGCCGGTCTGGCGGCACGAGATCGAGGAATCGCTGGGATCCTCGAACCAGTTGCCCTTGTGTAGCCTATCGATGATGCTTCGGTCGAAATAGGCGACATGGCAGGTCACCCCATCAACCTTGGGGTCCTTGATCGCGTCAATCATAATGTCATTGCCGACCCAGTCGACGCCAACCTTGCCGACTTCCTCGGCAATGGCGCCGCCAGCACCAAGGACAAGGCATGCGGCCAGAGCGCCGCCGATCAGTTTTGGCCCAATCGGTCTTTGCAAGGAAGCCTCCTGCGGTTCGAGTAGCCGGTCTCAGGTGGGGCGAGTTGGGCTGCTTTGCAAGCAGCAACGTCAACACCATATGCGGTTGCGGCAACGCGGCACTTTGCCTGGGCAAGGTCGAACCGCTAAGACTGTCGCACCGGCGCGGCACTGAGCCGGCGCGATGATTTCTGCGGACGGACTTTTCTGATGATGCGTTCTATCCTGATCGGCATTCTCGTCCTGATGGCGGCCGGCATCGGTTGGCTGACCTTCGACTGGTATCGCGGCCACTATGGCGGCGAACCGTTCGGAGCCCCGTTCACTCTTGTCGACCAGAAAGGCGCGCCGATCACCGAGGCCGCCTTCCGGGGACAGCCGAGCGTCGTCTTCTTCGGCTTCACCCACTGCCCCGAGGTCTGCCCGACCACGCTGTTCGAACTCTCCGGCTGGCTGAAGACGCTCGGCGACGACGGCAAGAACCTGCATGCCTATTTCGTCTCGGTCGACCCGGAGCGTGACACGCCGCAGGTGATGAACGCCTATGTCAGCAATTTCTCCGACCGTATCACCGGCATCACCGGTGACCCGGACAAGGTCCATGCCATGGCCAAGTCCTTCGGCATCTACTGGAAGAAGGTCGACACCGGCGACGGCGACTACACCATGGATCACACCGCCTCGGTGCTGCTGCTGAACGCCAAGGGCGACTTTGCCGGCACGATCGCCTACGGCGAAAGCGCCGGCACCGCCGTGGAGAAGCTGAAGCGTCTTGCCGCCAAGGGCTAGGGCTTGAATCCGAAAACCAGTTTCGGACAAGATCAAGCTCAAGGAAGACCTTAATCCATATGACCCAGACGCGGCTGCATTTCACCACCGGAAAGATCGAGGCTGACCGCATTTTCGCGGCGCTCGAGATCGCCTTCGAGGATGAAGGGCTGCCGATCGCCGTGCTGGAGGTGGACGAGGACGAGGACATCCACGAAGTCTCGCTCTACGCCGACGACGACGTCGATGCGGTCGAGGCGCGGGTGAAGGACGTTCTGGCCGGCCTCGCTCTGTCAAAACCGGTCGAGCGCGAAAAGCTGCCCGACATTGATTGGGTGGCGCGCTCGCTGGAAGGCCTGAAGCCGGTGCGCGCCGGCCGTTTCTTCGTCCACGGCGCGCATGATCGCAGGAAGCGCCACAGCGGCGAACTCGCCATCGAGATCGAGGCCGGCCTCGCCTTCGGCACCGGCCATCACGGCACCACCGCCGGCTGCCTCGAAATGCTGGAGAAAGTGGTGCGGCGCGAGCAGCCGCGCAACGCGCTCGACCTCGGCACCGGCAGCGCGGTGCTGGCGATCGCCGTTGCCAAGCTGGCGCATATTCCGGTGCTCGCAACCGACATCGATCCGGTGGCGGTGAAGGTCGCCGCCGCCAATGCGCGGCTGAACCACGTCAAGGCGCTCATCGAAACGGTGACCGCCCCGGGCTTTCACCACCCGATCTTCGGCAAGCGCGCACCCTTCGATCTCATCGTCGCCAACATATTGGCACGCCCGCTGATGCGGCTGGCGCCGCAAATGGCCGCGCATATCGCGCTCGGCGGCTCGATCGTGCTGTCAGGCATTCTCGATCGCCAGCGCGACGCCGTCATCTCGGCCTATATCGGCCAGAACTTCCGCCACGTGCGCACGCTGCACCGCGAAGGCTGGGTGACGATCCACCTCAAGCATTGAGGCCGGCAGGATAGTTGGCCGGCCGTCGACGCCCCAACGACCTCACGTCGAACAGCACCATCCGTGCGATCGCGAGCTGGAAAGCGTGTTTCAGCGGCATCGACCTTTGTGCTGCCACTGGACCAAGCGCGGTCGGTTGTAAGCCAGGCGACGCTGTAGCAGTTTGCGCCGGCTGGAAATCGATTCCGATTTCCGGCCCCATAGGTTACGGTCGCGCCAATACTAGGAGGCCCATCATGTTCCAGACCTTCGATTCCGCGGGCGACCCGGCGGTCGGCAAGCCGCGCGTGACGCTGCTGCGCCAATGGCTGGCGGCGAATGGTCTGGACGGCTTCATCGTTCCACGCGCCGACGAGCATCAGGGCGAATATGTCGCCGACCGTTCGGCGCGGCTGAAATGGCTGACCGGCTTCAGCGGCTCGGCCGGCGTCGCCATCGTCCTGCGCGACCGCGCCTTCATCTTTGTCGACGGCCGCTACACGCTGCAGGTGCGCAACGAGGTGGACCTCGACATCTTTTCGATCGAAAGCCTGGTCGACAATCCGCCCGCCGTCTGGCTCCGGGACAATATCGGCAAGGGCGCGCGGCTGGGCTTCGATCCATGGCTGCACACGATCAGCGAGGTCAAGGCGCTGCAGGCCTCGGCCGACAAGACGGGCGCCGTGCTGGTGCCACTCGACAGGAACCCGATCGACATCATCTGGAACGACCAGCCCGCCGCGCCTGTGACCCCGGTCGAGCTTCACCCGATCGGCTTTGCCGGCGAGCTCGCCAAGGACAAGCTGGCGCGGCTGGCAACAGCAATCGGCAAGGAGGGCGCCACCCATGCGGTGCTGACCGACCCCTCCTCCATCGCCTGGGCCTTCAATATCCGTGGCGGTGACGTGCCGCACACGCCGCTGGCGCTCGGCTTCGCCGTCCTTGCCGCCGATGGATCGCACCAGCTGTTCATGGACAAGCGCAAATTCTCGCGCCAGGTCGCGGCCTATCTCACGCAGCTCGCTGATCCGCATGAGCCCGGCGAATTCGAAGCGGCGATCGTGGCCCTCGCCAAGGGCGGCGCCAAGATCGCGCTCGACCCGGTGCTCGCGGCCGACAGGCTGCGCATGCTGGTCGAGGACAATGGCGGCACGGTGATCGCCGCGCCCGACCCGGCCCGCATCCCGCGCGCCACCAAGAACCAGGCCGAGATCAACGGCTCGCGCGCCGCCCATCGTCGCGACGGTGCCGCGGTGGCCAAGCTCTTGTGCTGGCTGGAGCGCCAGAAACCCGGCTCCCTCGACGAGATCGCCGTTGTCACCAGGCTGGAAGAGACGCGCCGGCAGACCGGCGAGGAGACCCAGATGCCGCTGCGCGACGTCTCCTTCGACACCATTTCCGGCGCCGGCCCCAACGGCGCCATCATGCATTACCGCGTGTCACGCGCCACCAGCCGCAGGCTTGAGGCCGGCGAGCTGTTCCTGCTCGATTCCGGCGCGCAATATCAGGACGGCACCACCGACATCACCCGCACCGTGCCGATCGGCCAGCCAACCGAGGAGATGCGCGAACGCTTAACCCTGGTGCTGAAAGGCATGATCGGCATTTCGACGCTGCGCTTTCCCGCCGGCACGCGTGGCTCGGAAATCGACGCCGTCGCGCGCATGGCGCTGTGGAAGCACGGCTGCGACTTCGCCCATGGCACCGGCCATGGCGTCGGCTCATATCTGGCCGTGCATGAGGGTCCGCAGCGCATTGCGCGCACCGGCACCGAAAAGCTACTCGAGGGCATGATGCTGTCCAACGAGCCCGGTTACTACAAGGAAGGCTCCTACGGCATCCGCATCGAGAACCTGATCCTGGTGACGCCGGCCGAACAGATCGAGGGCGGCGACATTGCCATGCATGGCTTCGAGACGCTGACGCTGGCGCCGATCGATGTAAGGCTGGTGCGGTCGGACCTGCTAACGCGCGAGGAACTGCACTGGCTGGACACCTACCACGCCCGCGTGCTGGCGGAGATCGGACCGATGCTCGACGGCGAAACGCTGGCCTGGCTGCAAAAGGCGACCGCGCCGCTGCCGCATGACGCCAAGATTTGAGGCGGCCGATATTCAGCTTGGAAGGCTGGCGCTGCCCCTCATCCGCCTGCCGGCACCTTCTCCCCGTGTAGTGACGGGGAGAAGGGAGCTGTCGCAACCTTCGCCGCAGCGAGGAAAACTGGCGAAATCGTCGATGACAGCGTCTTTCCCCCCGTCCCTATACGTGGAGAAATGCCCGGCAGGGCAATGAGGGGGCGGCGCCTACGTCGGAAGCATCGCGAGGCAGAGCTCTTATCCGATGAACTGCCGCGCCAGGATCAGCACCGCGGCACCCGCCAGAAACATCGCCATCAGCCCGCCACGCAGCGAAACCGTCGCCGTGACGACCAGCGCCGCCCATTCCGCCGGTCCGGCGTTCAACAGCTCCGGCGCCACCAGCGTCGTCAGCACCGCCGCCGGCACCGCATTGAGGCCGGCTTCCACGCGCGGATGAATGTTTTCGAAGCGGGAGATGACCAGATGCCCGCCGATGCGCGTGAGATAGGTCGCGATTGCGCCGGCGATGATGATCCAGAATGTCGTGCTCATGGCCGCTCTCCCACGCCGCTATGGTGCGGTGGCAGGATGACGGCGAGCAGCACGCCGGCGACGGCGCCGATCGAGACGTGCCAGGGTGAGCCGACCGTCTTGTAGGCGATGATCGAGGCGCAGCCGCTGGCGACGACCACCGGCAGCCATAGCGGCCGCTTGCGAAAACCCATCACGAGGCCAAGAAAATAGATCGGCAGCAGGAAATCGATGCCCAGCGCATGCGTGTCGGGAATGAGCTTGCCGAACACCGCGCCGAGCGCGCTTTCGGTGATCCAGAACAGATAGACCGGCAGGCCGAGCCCCAGATACCAGGCAAAGCCGACGGTCTGCCCCGATTGCGCCCGCGCTTCGGCAACCGCGTATTGCGGATCGGTGAGGATGAAATAGCCGAGCGCCTGCTGGATGACAGGCCAGTGCGCGATGCGCCGGCCGATCCCGGCGGAATAGAGCACGTGGCGGAAGTTGACGGCGAAGATCGAAAGCACGATCAGCCATGGCGCGACATGCTGGCCGAACAGCTGGATGCCCACCATCTGGCTGGCGCCGCCGAACACCAATGCGCTCATCAGGAAGGCTTCGAAAACCGAGAAGCCCTGGTCGACGGCAAGCGCCCCGAACAGCACGGCAAAGGGCGCCGACGCCACCACGACCGGCATGGACAGCCGCACGCCCTGCCAGAACTCGCTCTTGCCGCCGCTTTCGGAAATAGCGTCCGTCGCCATCGATCACTCCTGATGCATGTCGCCCAAATTGCGTGGCGGTTTTGGGACAACGGCATGCACAATAAAGGGAGTGGCGGTATGTAGGTGGCATGCCCCGCCTTGTCACACGAATTCGCTTGAGCCGAACGATCAGCGGAAATCATCGCGGATCGCGGCGTCGACGATTCAGCCGTTCGCGGGTTTGCCTTCGATCGCCCTGCCCCAGTCGAGCAGCGGCTTGGCCCGCAAAGTGAAATCGACGAGTTCCTCGACCAGTTCCGGTCCATGGATACCAGCCGGATCGATGACGTGGCGAACAACAAAATGCCGGTTGCGGATGGCGGCAACGAGATCCTTTTCCACGACATGTTCGAAGCCACGCGGCGTGCGTTTCATGCCGCCTTCGGCATCGAGCTCGAGGCCATTCTTGTTCAACGCCTTCACCATGGCGCGAAACCTTTCGGGCCACGTCTCGATGGCGCGCCGCATCGACAACAGCAGCGCCGCTTCCGGCTGCCACCAGGCGACACCGGCAAAGCAACCCTCCAGCCCGATATGGACGTAGAACACGCCTTGCTCCATCTTGCTGCCGTCGGGCGACAGGATCGCCGACAGATGCCGGTTGTAGGGCCGCTTGTCCTTGGCGAAGCGCACGTCGCGGTTGATACGGAACAGCGATTTCTTGCGATCTCCGCGCAGACCGAGCCCGGCTGCCAGGAAACGCTGCGTCAGCGCTTCGACGAGATCGCCCAGGGGATCGCGCAATTCCTTTTCGAACAATTCCCGGTTCTCCAGGAACCACTCCCGGCTCTGGTGGAAATCGAGCGCCTTCAGGAATGGGATGGCCTTTGGACCGAACCCTTTGAATTCGCCCGACATCACGCCTTGCCGACCCGCTGCAGCCAGGTGTCTTCGTCGATGACTTCGACACCGAGTTCACTGGCAAGCTTGAGCTTGGAGCCGGCACCCGGTCCCGCCACCACCAGATCGGTCTTGGCCGAGACCGAACCAGCCACCTTGGCGCCAAGCCGTTCGGCCATCGCCTTGGCTTCGGAGCGCGTCATCTTCTCCAACGAACCGGTGAACACGATCGTCTTGCCGGCGACCTCGCTGTCGGCCAAGATCGTGACGATATACGGCTTCGGCTCGACCTGTTCGAGCAGCTTGTCGAGGACGTCGTCATTGCGCTCATTGCCGAAGAAATCGCGAAGCGCATCGATCACCGTGTCGCCGATGCCGTTGATGGATGGGAAGACTGTGTGCGGGTCCTCCGCCGCCGCCGTCTCCTTGCCGACGCGGATCAACTCCTCGATCGTCGAGAATGTCCGGGCAAGCACGGCCGCCGTCGTCTCGCCGATATGGCGGATGCCGAGCGCAAAAATGAAACGATCGAGTTCCGGTTCGCGGCGCGCGTCTATGGCCGCGAACAGCTTGTCGAGACCTTCATAATTGCGGTCCTCGACGCCGCGCACATTCTTGCGCGTCTTGCCGGACGCGGCCTCGCGCTGCCTGGCCTGCTCCTCGCGCCGCTCGGCCAGCGCCCTGGTGACGGCCGGACGGCGATCCCGGAGCGTGAAGATATCGGCGGCTGTCTTGACCAGTCCAGCATTGAAGAACAGGTCGATGTTTTCAGCGCCCAGGCCTTCTATGTCCATGGCGCCGCGCGACACGAAGTGGCGCAGCCCTTCCACGGCCTGCGCCGGGCAGATCAGCTCGCCGGTGCACCGGCGGCGCGAATCCTCCTTGCCGGTCTTCTCATTGATCTCGCGCGTCGCCGGCGAGCCGCAAACCGGACAGGTGTGTGGGAATTCGTAAGGCACGGCATCGGCCGGGCGCTTGTCGATGACGACGCTGACGATCTGTGGGATCACATCCCCTGCCCGCTGGATGACCACCGTGTCACCGATGCGTACGTCGATGCCGTCG
Organism: Mesorhizobium sp. B2-4-14; assembly: GCF_006442155.1. Lineage (NCBI taxonomy): Bacteria > Pseudomonadati > Pseudomonadota > Alphaproteobacteria > Hyphomicrobiales > Phyllobacteriaceae > Mesorhizobium > Mesorhizobium sp. B2-4-14. Next base: position 44,899 of record NZ_VFVA01000018.1, read on the forward strand.
CGGATCGGCAGGCCATTGCTGTCCAGGCCCTTGATATAATCCTCATTGTGCAGCGTCACATTCTCGACCACGACGCCGCCGACGGTGACGGGTGCCAGCCGCGCCACTGGCGCCAGCGTGCCGGTGCGGCCGACCTGGATGTCGATCTTCTCCACCGTCGTCATCGCCTGTTCGGCCGGGAATTTGTGCGCGACGGCCCAGCGCGGCTCACCGGTGACGAAACCCCAGCGGCGCTGCAAATCGAGTTGGTCGACCTTGTAGACGACGCCGTCAATGTCATAGCCCAACGACGAGCGCTGCTCCTCGATCCGGTGATAATGCGCGACCAGTTCCTCGACCGACTTCGCCCGCACCATCAGCGGACTGATCTTGAACCCCCAATCGGCGAATTTCTGGACCGAATCATACTGGGTCGGGGCTGGATCTTCCGTGGTGTAGCCCCATGCATAGGCGAAGAATTTGAGGTTGCGGCTGGCGGTGACGGAAGGATCCTTCTGGCGCAGCGAGCCGGCGGCCGTGTTGCGCGGATTGACATAATCCTGGCCGCCCGCCGCGGCCGAGCGTGCCTTCAGCGCCTCGAATTCGGCATAGGTCATATAGACCTCGCCGCGGATCTCGATGATTTCAGGCCAGCCCGACCCTTTCAACCGCGCTGGAATGTCGGCGATGGTCCTGAGGTTGGCGGTGATGTCCTCGCCCACGGCACCGTCGCCGCGCGTCGCGCCCTGTACGAAGACGCCCTTTTCGTAGCGCAGCGAAGCCGACAGCCCGTCGATCTTCGGCTCGGCGGTGAAGGCGATATCGAGGTCCTTGTCGCGGTCGAAGAACCGCCGGCCGCGCACGATGAAATCGGCGACGTCCTCGTCGGTGTAGGCCTTGGCGAGGCTGAGCATCGGCACGGCGTGGCGCACCTTGGCGAAGCCCTCCGCCGGCGGCGCGCCGACCCTGCGCGATGGAGAATCCTCGCGTATCAGACCGGGAAAACGCTCCTCGATGGCGAGGTTGCGTCGCGTCAGGGCGTCATATTCCGCATCCGTGATGACAGGCGCATCCTCGGTATGGTAGCGCCGGTCGTGCTCGGCGATCTCCGCCGCAAGGCGCTTCAGCTCGGCTTCCGCCTCGCTTTCATCAAGCGAATCGACTGGTTTTTCCGACATGGAAAGCTTCCTTGGACAATGGCACGTCACAATAAATCAGGATTTCGGGAAAATCATTCCTGAACAGCAGGATGGAGCCATATCCTGACTCGATCCATGACACCGGAGATTCTCATGCCGCGTTGGTGTTTTCGCGCAGCAGCCGCTCGGCGGCCGCGCGCGCCTCGTCGGTGATGGTGGCACCGGCCAGCATACGCGCGATCTCTTCCTGCCGCGCCGTCCGGTCCATCTCGGCGATGCCGGTCGCCACGCGGTCGGTGCTGCCCGATTTGGAGATCAGGAAATGCGTCGCCGCGCGCGCCGCCACCTGCGGCGCGTGGGTGACCGACAGCACCTGCACGCGCTTCGACAGGCGCGCCAGCCTCTGGCCGATCGCGTCGGCCACGGCGCCACCAACGCCGGTGTCGATTTCGTCGAAAACCAGCGTCGGCGCCGAGCCGCGGTCGGCCAGCGCCACCTTCAGCGCCAACAGGAAGCGGGAGAGCTCGCCGCCGGAGGCGACCTTCATCATCGGCCCGGGCCGCGTGCCGGGATTAGTGCGCACCCAGAACTCGATCTGGTCGATGCCCTCTTCCATGCGGCTCTCGGCCTCACTCTTCATCTCGACGATGAAGGCGGCGCGTTCGAGCTTCAGCGCTGGCAGTTCGGCCATCACCGCCTTGGTCAGCCCGACGGCCGCCGCATGGCGAAGCGAAGAAAGCTGCGCGGCGGCAATGTCATAGGCCTCGCGTGCGGCGGCGGCCTGCTTCTCCAGCCCGTGCAGCCGCTCCTCGCCGGCATCGAGATCGGCAAGATCGGCAACCATCGTGTCGCGCAATTGCGCCAGGTCGTCGACAGCGACGCTATGCTTGCGCGAGGCGGCGCGCAGCGAGAACAGTCGCTCCTCGGCTTTCTCCAGTCTTTGCGGGTCATATTCGGTGGCGCGGAGCGCGGCCTCGACCCCCGACTGTGCCGCGTCAAGCGACAGCATGGCTTCGTCCAGCGACTTGACCACGTCTTCGAGCAGGCCGGGTGCTTCCGTCGCTTTGCGCTGCAGCCGTCTCAGCAGGCTGGCGAGCTGCGGCAGGGGTGAGGACGGGCCTGACAGCACATCCTGCGCATCATGGATTTCGGAAGCGATCTTCTCGGCGCGCATCATATGGGCGCGCAGGTCGGCAAGTTCCGTCTCCTCGCCGGGCTGCGGATCGAGCCTGGTCAGTTCCGCGACCGCGGCGCGCAGATAGTCGGCCTCGCGCGCCGCTGCCGCCACCTTGGCGCGGTGGCGCGAAAGCTCCTGCTCGCCGGCGCGCCAGTGCCGCCAGGCCTCGCCGGTCGAGCGAACGACGCCGAGATGGCCGCCGAAAGCGTCGAGCACGTCACGGTGTGCGCCGGGATCGACCAGGGCGCGCTCATCGTGCTGGCCGTGGATCTCGACCAGCGCGCGGCCGACATCGCGCATCAGCGTCACGCTGGATGGCTGATCGTTGACGAACACGCGCGTGCGGCCGTCCGCCGTTTGCACACGGCGCAATATGACGTCGCCATCATCCTCTATGGCGTTTTCGGCAAGCAGCGCGCGAACCGGATGGTTGCGCGGCACATCGAAGACGGCGATGACCTGGCCCTGTGCCGCGCCATGACGCACCAGCGAGGCGTCGCCGCGCGCGCCGAGCGCCAGCGACAAGGCATCGAGCAGGATGGATTTGCCGGCGCCGGTTTCGCCCGTCAGCACGGAAAGGCCCGGCTGGAAGTCGATATCCAGCTTCTCGATCAGGACGATATCGCGGATCGACAGTCTGGAAAGCATCAGAACCCGGACCTATTGCATGCCGCCCAAAAGTGGACCCGGTTTTGGGATAACGACATGCACGAAAGCAAAAGACTTAAAGCGCGTCGCATGGATCCGTGCAAGCACGACGCGCTTCAACGCGGCACGCGACCGATTGGAGTCGCAGCGCCGCACTATCTTTTTGTTTGCGCATCGGATCAATCCGAAAAAGCGCGCTATGCACGCTTCGGTCCGAGGTACAGCGGTCAGGCGCCGGTGATCAGCTTCCCGGCCTTGGATATCCACGACCCGGCATTCTCGCGCGGCGCCAGCCCATTGCTCTGCAGGAGCTTGTAGGAATCCTTATACCATGGGCTGTCAGGGTAGTTGGTGCCGAGCACCGCGGCGGCGGTCTGGGCCTCCGAGGTCAGCCCCATTGCGTAGTAGCTTTCGGTGAGGCGGGCCAGCGCTTCTTCCACATGACGCGTGTTGGAATAGTTCTCCACCACGGTGCGGAAGCGCTTGACGGCGGCGATGTATTCGCGGCGCTCCAGATAGTAGCGGCCGATCTGCATTTCCTTGCCGGCGAGCTGGTCGTTGGCAAAGCGGATCTTCTGCTTGGCGTCCTCGACATACTCGGAGTTCGGCCAGCGCGTCACCAGATCCTGCATCGTCTGCACGGTCTGGCGCGCTTCCTTCTGATCCTGCGTCACATCCTTGATCTGGCGATAGTAGCTCAGGCCGATGATGTACTGCGCATAGGGGGCGTCATCGGTGGAAGGATAAAGCGCCAGATAGCGTTTAGCTGACGAGATCGCTTCATCGTAACTGCCCTTGCGATAATCGGCGAACGCGCCCATCACCATCGATTTGCGGGCCCATTCCGAATAGGGATGCTGGCGGTCGACGGCGTCGAACTTCTTGCTCGCCTCGTCCAGCCGCCCGGCATTCAGATTGGCGAGGCCTTGATTGTAGAGAACGTCCCCAGGCTCGGTATGGTCGACATAGGTCGAAAGGTCGATATCTTTCTCCGACGACATGCAAGCCGACAGAAAGAGCGATGGAACAACCACCGAAAGCGCCAGGAAAACAGACCACTGCGGCGCTTTCGATTGACCGACTCGCTTGAAGAACATGATTGGATTGCGCCCTTTCGGCGTTATTTCAATGCCCGTTGCATGCAGTTCTCCCAAAACTGGTCCCCACTTTTGAGCGACATGCACTAATCGACGGCAGCAGCCATAGACCATAACCGCCTTGCCGGGCAACGCTATGTCTAGCCAATCGCACATTTTTGTGGCGGTCGGTCGGAGCCTCGGCATCCCTGCGATTTCACCAGCCGATGGTGCATTCCTGCAACACCGGCCATCTCCAAGCGAATCGAAAAAACTAAGGGATTCAGATCATCCAGGGCGCATAGAGCGGCGCATTGACGGCGCTCATCTCGGCCGCGCGGCCACGCTCGCGGCGTGTCGTCTCGACGATCTCGAAAGCCGTGCGGTCCGACAGCAGGCGCCGCAGCGCCGCGGCGTTCAGCCTGTGGCCGCCGCGATAGGAGCGGAAACAGCCGATGAAGCGGGCGCCGCCCAGCGCCAGGTCGCCCATGGCGTCCAGCGTCTTGTGGCGCACGAATTCGTTGGGGTAGCGCAGGCCGCCCATGTTGATGACGCGGTTGTCGTCACCAATCACCAGAGAATTCTCCAGCGACGATCCCAGCGCGTAGCCGGCGGCCCACAGCCGCTCGACATCCTTCATGAAGCCGAAGGTGCGGGCCCGCGCGATGTCACGGCGGAAGATGTCGGCATTGATGTCGGAAGCAAAGAGCTGACGCCCGATCGCGGGACTTTCGAAATCGATCTCGACCTCGAAGCGGGTGCCGTCATAGGGTCTGAACTCCGCCCAGGAAGCACCGTTCTCGATGCGGACCGGCTTGACGACCCTGATGTAGCGCCGCTTGACCGGCAATTTTTCGATGCCCGCCTGGTCGATGGCTTCCACGAAGGCCATGGCGCTGCCGTCGAGAATGGGAACTTCGTGGCCATCGATCTCAATGACGACATTGTCGATGCCGACCCCGAACAGCGCGGCCATGATGTGCTCTACAGTGGCGATGTGCTCGCCCGAAGGATCGCCGAGCATGGTGCAAAGGTCCGTGGCACCGATCTCGGAAAACAGGGCACGGAACTCGCGGCCCTGCCCTTCCTCATTGATAAGCTGGAACACGATGCCGGTGTCGGCATCCGCGGGCAGGAAACTGATGGAAACTTCTTTGCCGCTGTGAACGCCGGTGCCTGTAAGCGACGCGCGCGTCTTCACTGTCGTCTGATAGTCGTGCAAGACAATCCCCATAAGCCCGAAATGCCTAGGTCCGCTTCTCCAGCCCGAGGGCGCGGCTCTTGTGAAATCGGCAGGCAGGGCCACTTCCCCGAAATCCCGGCAGACCGACTATGGTAGGCGGCGAAGATAATGTCCCGGCAAGGAGACTCCAAATCACGGTTTCTTACTCTCTGTAACCGCGAACTGGAACATGTACGGTACCATAAGCTTTTGATTTTTCATAACTTTAAACGTTAACAGGCAAGCAATTCCTTGCCTGCCTGTTAACACTTGTTACAGTCCGTTAACTACTCAGTTGGCCTGGCGGCGCAGGAAGGCGGGAATCTCCAGCTGATCGTCGTCCTGAGTCGCCCTGGTCTGTGGCGTCAGGCGGCCCTGCTCATCCAGCTGGCCACGGCGCGGCGCGTAGAGCTGCGCGTCCTGGCTGGCGAGGCGGCGCACTTCGGGCGCGGCCTGGCGCAGCTTCGGCTCGCGCGGTTGCGCCGGCTGCAGCCGTGCGGGCTCCTCCTCGCGGCGGGTCAGCCCATTGGTCAGACGCTTCAGCAGGCCCATAGGCCCGCTATTCTCATGGTGGTCTGCCGGACGGCTCTTGGCTTCGACCTCGGCCTTCACGACCGGCGGAAAGTCCTCGACGCGCGGCATGCGCTGCGGGGCCATTGCGACCGGCTGCTGGACCTCACGCAGCATTTCGCGCGGCTGCGGAGCCGGTTGCATCATCTGCTGGACGACCGGCTGCACCATCGGCTGCGGCTGCGCGGGCGGCGCCTGGAAGATCTTGCTCTGCGGGCGAAAATCGTCCGCATGGGCAACCTGTGCCGGGCGCGGCTGAGCCATGGCCGCGGCGTTTGCTTCGGCCAACTGGATCGCTTCCGCGACCGGATCGACGGCGCGCGGCTCGTAAGCGGCCTGCTGGACCGGCGCCGGGCGGCTTTCCACGGCGGCAACAGCCGGCCGGGCGGCCGGCTTCTGCGGCGCGGCGCGGATCGAGATCGGCGCGGCGGCGATTTCAGCGGCCGATTTGTCGATGCCGGTGGCGACCACCGAGACGCGGATGACGCCTTCGAGTTCCTCGTCGAAGGTGGCGCCCAGGATGATGTTGGCGTCCTGGTCGACCTCCTCGCGGATGCGGGTTGCCGCTTCGTCGACTTCGAACAGGGTGAGGTCGCGGCCGCCGGTGATCGAGATCAGCAGGCCCTTGGCGCCCTTCATCGAGGTCTCGTCGAGCAGCGGATTGGCGATTGCCGCTTCCGCCGCTGCCATTGCGCGGCCCTCGCCCGAAGCCTCTCCGGTGCCCATCATCGCCTTGCCCATTTCGCGCATGACCGAGCGCACGTCGGCGAAGTCGAGGTTGATCAGGCCTTCCTTGACCATCAGGTCGGTGATGCAGGCGACGCCGGAATAGAGCACCTGGTCGGCCATGGCGAAGGCATCGGCGAAGGTGGTCTTGTCATTGGCCAGCCGGAACAGATTCTGGTTGGGGATGACGATCAGCGTGTCGACGCATTTCTGCAGCTCTTCGATGCCCATGTCGGCCGTCTTCATGCGGCGCTGGCCTTCGAAGTGGAACGGCTTGGTCACGACGCCAACGGTGAGGATGCCCTTCTCGCGCGCGGCCCGCGCCACGACAGGAGCGGCACCGGTACCGGTACCACCGCCCATGCCGGCGGTGACGAAGCACATATGGGTGTTGGACAGGTGATCGATGATCTCGTCGATGCATTCTTCCGCCGCCGCGCGGCCGACTTCCGGCTGCGAACCCGCGCCGAGACCTTCGGTGACATGCGCGCCGAGCTGGATCAGCCGGTCGGCCTTCGACATGGTCAGCGCCTGGGCGTCGGTGTTGGCGACGACGAACTCGACACCGCGCAGCCCGGCAGTGATCATGTTGTTGACGGCGTTGCCGCCGCCGCCGCCGACACCGAACACGGTGATGCGTGGCTTAAGCTCGGTGATGTCCGGCTTCTGCAGATTGATGGTCATTGTCTCCGTCCTTTGCCTTTCACGCCGCTTCGCCGCCGCGGCCGCCTATGGGGCTGCCCCCGTCAATTAGAAACTGTCTCTCAACCACTGACTCATGCGATGCAGTTTTCCACCCGTTCCGGTCATCCTGAGACCGGAAATGCCTTTCGCCGGATGGCTCTCGAAACTCGCCATCTGCGGATAGATCAGAAGCCCGACGGCGGCCGAGAAAGCCGGCCCCTTCGCCGCCTCGGGCAGGCCCGCCACGCCGAGCGGGCGGCCGATGCGCACATTGCGTCCCAGGATACGGCGTGCCGCCTCCGGCAGGCCGGCCAGCTGACTGGCGCCGCCGGTGAGCACGACGCGCTTGCCGACCGCGTTGCCGTAGCCCGACTTGTTCAGCCGGTCGCGCAGGAGTTCGAGCGTCTCGTCGATGCGGGCCCGCACGATACGCGTCATCACCGAACGCGGGATCTGCAGCGGCACGTCGCCATCGTCGCCGATCGGCTGGATCGAAACCAGGTCGCGGTCATCGGCACTGCCCGGCAGCGCCGAACCGTGCATCACCTTGAGCCGCTCGGCGGCATCGAGCGAGGTCGAAAGTCCTTTGGCCATATCGAGCGTGACATGGTTGCCGCCGATGGCGATCGCGTCGCCGTGGATGAACCTGCCTTCCGAAAACACCGAGATCGTGGTCGTGCCGCCACCCATATCGATGCAGGCGGCACCCAGTTCCAGCTCATCATCGACAAGCGCCGCCAGCCCGCTGGCATAGGGCGTCGCCACCATGCGCTCGACCGACAGATGCGAGCGGTTGATGGAGAGCTCCAGGTTGCGCATCGGGGCTGCGTCACCCGTCAGCACATGCATGTCGACGCCAAGCGTGTCGCCGACCATGCCGCGCGGATCGCGAACGCCGCGCTCGGCGTCCAGCGAGAAGCCGACCGGCAGCGAATGGATCACCTCGCGCTCGGCCTTGAGCGCCTGCTTGGCGCCGGCGCCGAGCACGCGCTTGATGTCGGCTTCGTCGGCCTCATGGCCGCCGAGGTTGATGGTCGCCGAAAAGGCTTCGCTCTTCAGCCGGCCGGCGGTCATGTTGACGATCAGCGAATCGACCGTCAGCCCGGCCATCCGCTCGGCGGCGTCTACGGACAAGCGGATCGCATGCTCGGCGCGGTCGAGATCGACCACCACACCCGACTTCACGCCCTGCGATTTCTGATGGCCGATGCCGATGACCTGGATCCGGTGCGAGCGGCCGCGCAACAGCTTGCCGTCATCGTTCGGCTTGAGCTTCGCCACCATGCAGCAGACCTTGTTCGAGCCGACATCCAGCACCGTCAAGGTGCCGGACCGGCGCGACGAGGCATCGCCAGAACCGCCAAGCCAGCTCATATCTTCGTCTCCGGCTTGCGCTTGAGCGTTTTCGGTTTCTCGTTGAGCGCCGCCTCGCGCTGCGTCGCCGCCTCGGGCGTCAACTGCACGACCAGCCGGTCCGTGAGGCGCATGTCGACGGCGGCGATGTCGCGCGACAAAAGCCCGTTGTCATGGTCCATCTTCACGAGTTCCGCGAGTGCCTGGTCCTCGCCATCCTCCGGCAACTTGACGGTGATGCCGTTGTCCAGCTTCAGGTCCCAGCGCCGCTCACCGACACGGATGTAGCCCTTTATGCGGCTGGCGAGATCGGGATATTGCTCGACCTTGGCCAGGAAATCAGGCGCCTTGGCGGGCGCGCCAGTGCCGATCAGCAGCGGCAACAGCACCTGCTTGCCGCCTGAGAAGGGCGCGATGACGGCACCATTCTTCTCGATGACCGAAAGATCACTGCCCTGCTGCCAGAGCGCGAAGGCCTCGCGCTCCTCGACGCGCACTTCCAGCGTGTGCGGATAGACCTTGCGCACCGCGGCGACCTCGATCCAGGGCAGGCCGGAGATGCGCTCGCGCGCGGCCTCCGCGTCGAAGCCGATCAGCGACGTCCAGCCGTCAAGCTCGAGCCTGTCGAGAATGTCGATTTCCGAGGTCTGATGGTTGCCGACCACCTTGACCTGATCGACGGCAAAGCCGGTGCGGGCAGTGATGCTCTGGATGATACCGTCGGCATGACCGCCAAGATAGGCACCGTAGGCGCCGCTCGACGCGAGCAGCACGGCCGACATGATCGCGGAGGAGAAACGCGGCGCCTGGAATTCGCCATCACCAAGGCGGGCGAGCATGCGCACCGGGCGGCGAAGCATGCGTGGCAGCACGAAATGGCCCGATGACAACGGCAGGCCGAACAGCGACGGCACCGCCGCGCCCTTCCCCCTACCCTGTCCCCATTTCAACGCAGACACGAAGCGTCCTCCACCATCCAACTCAACAGTTCACCAAACGAATGCCCGGCCTGGGCGGCGATTTCAGGCACCAGAGATGTCGGCGTCATGCCCGGCTGGGTGTTGACCTCGAGCCATACAACTTCGCCATTTTCGGAGTGACGATCGTCATAACGGAAGTCCGACCGGGAAACGCCCCGACAGCCGACAGCTTGGTGAGCCTTGAGCGCCAGTGTCTGTATTTTTTGGTAAATATTCGGTGAAACTTTTGCGGGGCATTCGTGTTTTGATCCGCCGGCAACATATTTTGAATCGTAGTCGTAGAAGGAATGGCCCGTCGGGATGATCTCGCAGACGCCGAGCGCCACATCACCCATGACGGCGCAGGTCAGTTCGCGCCCATGGATGTAGCGCTCGACCATGACGGTATCGCCATATTTCCACTCGGACGATCCGACGATCTGCGGTGGATGCGACTGCCCTTCAGACACGATGACGACGCCGAAGCTCGATCCTTCATTGACCGGCTTGATCACGTAGGGCGGCTTCATCGGATGTTTGTTCTGGATGGCGAAGCGATTGGCAACCTTCGATTCGGCGACGGGAACGCCGACTGATTTGACGATCTTCTTCGCCTGCTCCTTGTTCATGGCGAGCGCCGAGGCGAGCACGCCGGAATGGGTGTAGGGAATACCGAGATATTCGAGGATACCCTGGATCGTGCCATCCTCGCCGAATGGACCATGCAACGCGTTGAAGGCGACATCCGGCCGAAGCTCGGCGAGCACGGAGCCGACGTCGCGCCCGACATCGACGTGGGTGACCTGGTAGCCTTCCTTCTCCAGCGCATCGGCACAGGCCTTTCCGGAGGACAGGGACACGGGCCGCTCGGACGAGAAACCTCCCAGCAGGACGGCCACATGCTTGCTCTTCATTCCCCGTCATCCCCTCTCACGGCGGACCAAAAACCAAAATTTCCGCAACATTGAGTCCGAGTCTCCCGGCAGGTTGCCCCCCAGACGGAAAACGCGGGTAACGCGTCGAACGACTCAAATCAGGAAACGCTTTGGAGCAGAGAATCAGAGAGTTGATTTACTGGCAAGTGCTTATGATTCCGAGAGATTCACTTTCTGAGAAAATGGACGTGAAAACCGTGTCGGTGAGTCCCCGAAGCAACGCTTTTTGCGCACTCTGGGAACGCGTTTGAAGTTCAACCATCACGTGAACTTCACCGGCAACTAAAGCGAATTGAGATTGAGGTCAGAGCAGTTGGCCGAGAAACTCCTGCACGGCATGTCCGGGCCGGAAATTGCCGATGCGCTGGATCTCCCAGTGCAGGCGGATGCCGGAATGTTCGAGCACGCGCGCCCGCACCGTCTCGCCGAGATATTCGAGGTCGTAACCGGTGGCGGTGCCGGTGTTGATCATGAAGTTGCAGTGCATGGGCGACATCTGCGCCCCGCCGATCAGCAGGCCGCGGCAGCCCGCCTTGTCGATCTCCTTCCAGGCCGAGGTGCCTTCGGGATTCTTGAAGGTCGACCCGCCGGTCTTCTCGCGGATCGGCTGCACGGTCTCGCGGTGGTTCTGCACGGCATCCATCGCCGCCTTGATCACCGCCTTGTCCTCGGCAAACCCTTCGAACACGGCCGAGGTGAAGATCAGCCCGGTCGGTGCGGCCGAATGGCGATAGGCATAACCCATGTCGGCATTGCTCAGCGTCTGGACATTGCCCTTGCGGTCGAGCGCGCGCACCTCGACAACCCGCTCGCGCGTCTCGACGCCATTGGCGCCAGCATTCATCCTGAGCGCGCCGCCAATGGCGCCTGGAATGCCGTGGTAGAAATGGAAGCCGCCAATGCCGGCCTCGAGCGCCACGGCGGCCACGCGCTTGTCGGGCGTCGCCGTGCCTGCCCTGATCCTGATCGGTGAAACAAGTTCGGCCTCACCAAACCCCTTAGCGGAAAGCCGGATGACAAAGCCGGGAATGCCGCCATCCCTGACCAGCAGGTTCGAGCCAATGCCGACGATGGTCAGCGGAATTTCCTCGGGAACCGCCCTGAGGAAGGCGGCGAGATCTTCTTCATCCGCCGGCTGGAACAGCGCCTCCGCCAGCCCTCCGGCACGGAACCAGGTGATCTTGTCCATCTCGGCATTCGGCGTGATACGGCCACGCAGGCCGGCAAGCCGGTCGCCAAGTCTGTCGATCAGGGCCTGGCCGTGCGTCATGAGGCGGCAAGCTCCTTGGGCAAGGCATAAGCCCATTGGGTGATATTGCCGGCGCCGAGGAAGACGACGAAATCGCCGGGCTTGGCGAGATCACGGATGATCGGCGCGATATCGGCCGGTCCTTCGATGTAGCGGGCGTCGCGATGGCCGCCGGCGCGGATGCGCGACACCAGCGCATCGGAAGTCACGCCCTCGATCGGCTCTTCGCCGGCCGCGTAGACAGGGGCGACCATCACCGTATCGGCGTCGTTGAAGCAGGCCGAAAACTCGTTGAACAGATCATGCAGCCGGGTGAAGCGGTGCGGCTGGGCAATGGCGATGACGCGTCCCTTGGTGGCGCTGCGCGCCGCCTTGAGCACGGCCGCGATCTCGACCGGATGATGGCCGTAATCGTCGAAAATGTCGACGCCGTTCCAGGAGCCGGTACGGGTGAAGCGGCGTTTGACGCCGGCGAAGGACGACAGGCCCTTCTTGATCGCCTCCCCGGACAGGCCTAGTTCGTGCGCCACTGCGATCGCGGCGGTGGCGTTCGAAACATTGTGGCGGCCTGGCATTGGAAGCCGCAGGTCCGCTATCGTCTTCTGGCCGCCGGTCTTGCGGTCGCGGATCACCACGTCGAACTCGGACGTGGCACCCGCCATGCGATGGTTGGTGAAGCGCACATCGGCCTGCGCGTTCTCGCCATAGGTGATGACGCGCCGATCCTCGATGCGTCCGACCAGCGCCTGCACTTCCGGGTGGTCGGTGCACATCACGCCGAAGCCGTAGAACGGCACGTTCTCGACAAACTGGCGGAATGCCTCGCGCACCTTGTCGAAACTGCCATAGTGGTCGAGATGCTCGGGATCGATGTTGGTGACGACAGCGATGTCGGCCGGCAGCTTGAGGAAGGTGCCGTCGCTCTCGTCGGCCTCGACCACCATCCATTCGCCGTCGCCCATGCGCGCATTGGTGCCATAGGCATTGATGATGCCGCCATTGATGACGGTCGGGTCGAGCCCGCCGGCTTCGAGCAGCGTCGCCACCATGGAGGTCGTTGTCGTCTTGCCGTGCGTGCCGCCGATGGCCACCGCCTGGCGGAAGCGCATCAGCTCGGCCAGCATCTCGGCGCGACGCACGATCGGCAGCAGCCTTTCACGCGCGGCCTTGAGCTCCGGATTGGATTTCTTGATCGCCGTCGAGACGACGATGACCTCGGCATCGCCGAGGTTTTCGGCCTTGTGGCCGACGAAGCATTCGATGCCCTTGTCGCGCAGGCGCTGCACATTGGCGCTGTCGGCCTGATCGGACCCTTGCACCTTGTAGCCGAGATTGTGCAGCACCTCGGCGATGCCGCTCATGCCGATGCCGCCAATGCCGATGAAATGCACGAGGCCGATGGTCTGCGGCATTTTCATGCGTGCGTCCCCTTCCTGAAGTCCGAAACGGTTTTTCTGGACGCAATAGCTTCTGTGAGATCGGCGAGCAACCGTGCCGCATGCGGCCTGCCAGCCGATTTCGCCCCAGCCGCCATCGCCGCCAGCCGCTCGGGTGCGTCCATCAGTCCGCCAAGGAGGGTTGCGATGCGCTCCGGCGACAGCGAGGATTGTGGGTGCACCTCGCCGCCGCCGGCGGCGGCAAGGGCCGCCGCGTTCGCCGCCTGGTCGTGGTCGAGCGCATAGGGATAGGGCACCAGCAACGCCGGTCGTCCGATGACGGCGATCTCCGAGACGGTCGAGGCACCGGAACGTGAGATCACCAGATGCGCCCCCGCCATGCGTGCCGCCATGTCGGTGAAGAAGGGCGAAACCTCGGCGGCGACGCCAAGCGCGGCATAGGCCGCCTTCACCCGCCCCACGTCATCGGCACGCGCCTGCTGCGTGATCGCGAGCCGCTTGCGCTGTGCATCGGAAAGTAGTGCGATCGCCCCCGGCATGGCATCGGAAAAAAACTGGGCGCCCTGGCTGCCGCCGAACACCAGCAAGCGGAACGGCTCCTCCCCGGTCGATGCCGTATAAGGTGTCTTGGCCGCTTCCAGCACAGCCGGCCTGACCGGATTGCCTGTCGTCACCGTCTTGGCGCCGGCGGCACTCGCGTCCTGCGGCAGGAAACCGCCGGCTATGGCATCGACACGGCCGGCCAGCGCCCGGTTGGCGCGCCCCATCACCGCGTTCTGCTCATGGATCAAAGTCGGCACCTTGCGCCGTGTCGCCGCATAGAGCGGCGGCAGGGTCGGGTAGCCGCCGAAGCCGACGACGACATCCGGCTTGATCCTGCCGATAATGGTGGACGCCTGCCGTACGCCGCGCCAGATTTTCCAGAAGGCCCCGAGCAAGGCGAAAGGGTTCTTCGAACCCATCGTCGCCGACTGGATCGGATGGATGGCGGCGGCCGGGAAGCGGCTGGCAAATCGTTCGGCGCGCTCGTCCGTCGCCAGATGCACCGTCCAGCCGCGCTCGGCGAGCTCATGCGCCAGCGCCTCGGCCGGAAACAGATGTCCGCCGGTTCCGCCCGCCGAAAGAAGGATGACACCCCTCGCCATATCACTCCGCCGGCAGGGCGCGCTGTGGCAGCGTGAAGCCCATCTGCTTGCGTTTTTCAGGTCGCTTGCGCGTCAGCGCCAGCACCATGCCCATGGAGATGGCGATCGCGATCTGCGAGGAACCACCGTAGGAGATGAAGGGCAGCGTCATGCCCTTGGCCGGCACAAGCTGCAGGTTGACGCACATGTTGATGACGGCCTGCAGGCCGAACACGGTGACGAGGCCGCCGACCGCATAGCGGGTGAAGTCGTCATGTTCCTTGAGTGCCGTGTTGAGCCCGCGCAGCACGATGAACGCGAAGATCGACATGATGAAGAAGCACATGATCAGCCCGAACTCCTCGCCCGCGACCGAGAACACGAAATCGGCGTGGCTGTCGGGGATGACCCGCTTGACCGTGCCCTCGCCTGGCCCGACGCCGAACCAGCCGCCATTGATCAGCGCGTCGCGCCCCATATCGACCTGGAACGTGTCGCCCTCGCCGGTGAGGAACTTGTCGATGCGCAGGGCAACGTGCGGAAACACCGTATAGGCGGCGAAGACACCGCCGACACCGGCAGCGCCCAGCACGATGATCCACAGCCAGGGCAGCCCCGCCATGAAGAACATGATGCCCCAGGTGCCGGTCGTCAGCATGGTCTGGCCGAGGTCCGGCTGCGCCACCAGCAGCGATACGACGAGCACCAGAAGCAGCATGGCGAACAGGTTGCCGGGAATGTCGGGCTGGCGCTTGTGCTCGGCGAACAGCCAGGCGCACATGATGACGAAGGCCGGCTTCAGGAATTCCGACGGCTGGATCGACAGGCCGGCGAGCGAAACCCAGCGCCGCGCGCCCTTCACTTCGACGCCGACATAGAGCACCGCGACCATCAGCACCAGCATGAGGCACAGCATGATCAGCGACATGCGCCGGATCTGCCTGGAATCGAGGAAGGATACCGCCAGCATCACGCCGAGCGCCGGCACGGTGAAGATGATCTGCCTGGTGGCGAAGTGGAAACTGTCGAGGCCGATGCGTTCGGCGACCGCCGGGCTCGCGGCGAAGGACAGCACGATGCCGAGCCCCATCAGCGACAGGAATGCCGCCAGGAACCAGCGATCGATCGTCCACCACCAGGTTGCGACGGGACTTTTATCGAGACGGCTCTGCATTATCGTGCCCCTCCGATGGGTTTGACGCCATCTATAGCGCTCGCAGCTTGCCTGAAGGCTTCGCCGCGAACTTCGAAATTCTTGAACTGGTCGAAACTGGCGCAGGCCGGCGACAACAGCACCACCGCCTCGCCGCCATCCTCCTTGGCCGCGTCATGCGCGGCGTGCTCGACCGCGGCGGCCAGCGTCCCCGATATCTCGTAGGGCACCGCCTCGCCCAGCGTCGCCGAAAAAGCGGGCGCCGCCTCGCCGATCAGATAGGCCTTGGCGATGCGCGGAAAGAAGCCGCGCAGCGGTTCAATCCCCCCTTCCTTGGGCAGGCCGCCCGCGATCCAGTAGATGCGGTTGAAGCTGGACAGCGCGGGCGCGGCCGCATCGGCATTGGTCGCCTTGGAATCGTTGACGAACAGCACATGGTCCTTGCGGCCGACCTGCTCCATGCGGTGGGCGAGGCCCGGGAAACTCTCCAGCCCGGACTGGATCTCGCCAAGGTCGAGCCCGACCTTGAGACAGGCGGCGACCGCGGCGAGCGCGTTCTGCGCATTGTGCTGGCCGCGCAGCGAGCCGATGCCCTCGAGGAAGGCGACCCGGCTGTAGCGGCCGTGCACGGCTTCCATCAGATTGGTGCCGTCGGCGAAATAGCCGTCGGTCAGCGGCAGCCGCTTGGAAATGCGGATGACCTGCCGGCCTGCCCGCTCCAATCGTTCGGCGATCTGCGCGCACCAGGAATCGTCGATGCCGATGATTGCCGTCTCGCTGCCCGCCACCAGGCGCTCCTTGATCGAGGCGTAGTGCTGCATGGTGCCGTGGCGGTCGAGATGATCTGGTGTCAGGTTGAGCAGGATACCGGCCGTCGGGTTGATCGATGGAGCAAGGTCGATCTGGTAGGACGAGCACTCGACCACATAGTGGCGGTCAGGCTTCGGCGGATGGAGCGTCATCACCGCGCGGCCGATATTGCCGCCCATCTGCGTGTCGCGGCCGGAGGCCTTGAGGATATGCGCCGCCAGCGCGGTCGTCGTCGATTTGCCATTGGTGCCGGTGATGCCGATGAAAGGAGCCGTCGGCGCGCTGAGCATCCGCTCCCTGCAGAACAACTCGACGTCGCCAATGATCTCGACGCCGGCGCCGCGCGCAAGCTCTACCGTCCAGTGCGGCTTGGGATGCGTCAGCGGCACGCCGGGCGACAGCACGAAGGCCGAGAATTTCGCCCAGTCGGCGCCGCGCAGATCGCCGGTCGCGATGCCTGTGGCGGCGGCCTTGGCGACACTGTCGGGATTGTCGTCCCAGGCCAGCACCTGCGCGCCGCCCTCGATCAGCGCGCGCGCCGTCGCCATCCCCGAACCACCCAGCCCGAAGAGCGAAACCTGCTTGCCTGCGAAGGATGCGGCGGGGATCAAGGTGTTGCCTATCTCAGCTTGAGGGTGGACAGGCCTACCAGCGCCAGGATGACGGCAATGATCCAGAAGCGGATCACCACCTGGCTTTCGGTCCAGCCGAGCTTTTCGAAATGATGGTGGATCGGCGCCATCAGGAAGACGCGCTTGCCCGTCATCTTGAAGTAGCCGACCTGAATGATGACGGACAGGATCTCGACCACGAACAGGCCGCCGACGATGACCAGCACGATCTCGTGCTTGGTGGCCACTGCGACCGTGCCGATCAGGCCGCCCATGGCCAGCGAGCCGGTGTCGCCCATGAAGATTGCCGCCGGCGGCGCGTTGAACCAGAGGAAGCCGAGGCCGGCGCCGATGACGGCGCCCAGCACGACCGCCAGTTCACCGGTGCCGGGAACGAAATGGATCTGCAGATATTCGGCGAACACCGCATTACCCGAGAGATAGGCGATGACGCCGAAGGATGCCGCCGCGATCATGATTGGCACGATCGCCAGACCGTCGAGGCCGTCGGTCAGGTTCACTGCATTGCCGGCGCCGACGATGACGAAGCAGGAGAACGGAATGAAGAACCAGCCGAGGTTGACGATGAATTCCTTGGCGAAGGGGAACGTCAGCGACGACGAGAACGGCGCCTGGCCGTTACGCATGATCACCCAGGCGGCGATGCCGGCGATGATGAATTCGAGCCCCAGCCGCGCCTTGCCGGAAAAGCCCAGATGCGACTGCTTGGTCACCTTCAGATAGTCGTCGTAGAACCCGATCGAGCCGAAGCCCAGCGTCACCAGCAGCACCACCCAGACATAGATGCTCGACAGGTTCGCCCACAGAAGCGACGAGCCGATGATGCCCGACAGGATCATCAGTCCGCCCATGGTCGGTGTGCCGGCCTTCTTGAAATGCGTCTGCGGCCCGTCGGCGCGGATCGGCTGGCCCTTGCCCTGGCGCAGCCGCAGCGAGTTGATGATGGTCGGCCCGAAGATGAAGACGATCAGCGCCGAGGTGATCAGCGCCCCTCCGGTGCGGAAGGTGATATAGCGGAAAACGTTGAAGACCGAGATCTTGTCCGCGAAATCGACCAGCAGTGTGAACATGCGCTTTTCGTCCCCGGCTTGATCTAGGTCAGTTTGCTGGTTGTCGTTTCAGCCGGGTATTTGCCCAGCAAGGCATCGACCAGTTTTGCAAAACCGATGCCCTTCGACGATTTGATCATCACCACGTCGCCCGGCTTCAGCGCGGCAAGCAGCACCGGCTTCAGCTCTTCGACACCGGCGCGGTATTCCGTCTTGACGTCGTCCGGCAGCGCTTGCGCCAGCGCCCGCATTTCGGGGCCGCCGAGGAAGACGGTCCGCGTGCCGGTGCCGACGATGAGATCGGCAAGACCGGCATGCAGCTTGGCCGAGTGGTCGCCGAGTTCGAGCATATCGCCAAGCACGGCGATGCGCCGGCCCTCGCCCGTTACCGGCGTCGCGTTGAGCAGCGCCATGGCGGCCCCCATCGAGGCGGGATTGGCGTTGTAGCTCTCGTCGATCAGGGTAATCAGGCCCTGTGGATGCCGCAGCACATGGCGCGTGCCGCGCCCGCG
Organism: Mesorhizobium sp. B2-4-14; assembly: GCF_006442155.1. Lineage (NCBI taxonomy): Bacteria > Pseudomonadati > Pseudomonadota > Alphaproteobacteria > Hyphomicrobiales > Phyllobacteriaceae > Mesorhizobium > Mesorhizobium sp. B2-4-14. The sequence continues at coordinate 63,293 of NZ_VFVA01000018.1, forward strand.
CTCGGCGGAGAGATCAGCCAGCGCCAATGCAACTCTGTCGATATCCGCGCCCACCAGATGCGCTGTGCCCAGCACCGCCAGCACGTTCTGCACCATATGCCGGCCGGGCGCGCCGATGCGGGCCGTCACCTCGTGGCCGCCGATCCTGGCGGCGATATCGGAATGGTCGGCGTGGAGTTCGCATTTGGTGAGCCTGAAGCTCGAGCGCGCATTCTCGCCGAAGCCGTAGACATGCTCGACGCCGGCGGCATGCGCCATCTTGTCAAGAAGCTTGAAGCGCGCGTCGTCGCGATTGAGGACGGCGGCACCTTCGGGCTCCAGCCCTTCGAAAATCTCGGCCTTGGCCTGGGCGATCTCGTCCAGATTGCGGAAGAAGCCCAGATGCGCGGCCGCGATCATGGTGACGATGGCGACATGCGGCCGCACCATCTTCACCAGCGGCCGGATCTCGTCGGGATGGTTCATGCCGATCTCGAACACGGCATAGTCGCAATCGGCGGGCATGCGCGCCAGCGTCAGCGGCACGCCCCAATGATTGTTGAAGGACTGCGCCGAGGCATGCACCTTGCCGACGGCCGACAATACATGGCGCAGCGCTTCCTTGGTGGTGGTCTTGCCGGCCGAACCGGTCACCGCGATGATTTTGGCCTGCGAACGGCCACGTGCTGCGATCCCGAGCTTCTCCAGGGCGGCCAGCACATCCTCGACGACGATGATCGGTGCCGTCAGCCGGCCGAGAGACGGCAGCTTGCCCTCCGCCACCACCAGCAAGCCGGCGCCGGCCTTGATGGCCGCGGTGACGAAGTCGTGGCCGTCCATCGCCTCGCCCTTGATGGCGAAGAAGGCGTCACCTGGCTGCAGGCTGCGGCTGTCGATCGAAATCCCCGATATTCCTTCGGGCATAGGACCAAGCGGCCGCCCGTCCATGGCGGCAACCAGCGCCTCGGAGGTCCACAGAAGACTCATGCGGCACGCTCCCGCAGGGCGGCGCGGACTTCCTCGTGATCGGAAAAATGCAGGGTCTCGGAGCCGATCGTCTGGCCTTCCTCATGGCCCTTGCCGGCCACGATCAGCGTGTCGCCGGCATGAAGCATGCCGACAGCCTCGTGGATCGCCTGGCGTCGGTCGCCGATCTCGATGGCGCCGGGTGCGGCGGCAAGAATGGCGGCGCGGATCGTCTCGGGCACTTCCGAGCGCGGATTGTCGTCGGTGACGATGACGACATCGGCAAGCCGGGTCGCGATCTCGCCCATGATCGGCCTTTTTCCCCGGTCACGGTCGCCGCCGCAACCGAACACGACCATGACGCGGCCCGTCGTGAACGGCCTTACCGAGGCCAGCACGTTTTCCAGCGCATCGGGCTTGTGGGCATAGTCGACATAGACTGGTGCGCCGCTGGCAGTGGTTCCGACGAGGTCGAGGCGGCCAGGCGCGCCCTTCAGTTTTTCCAAGGCCATCAAGGCTTTGGCGATGGGTGTTCCCGTGGAAATGGCGAGCCCCGCCGAAACCAGTGCGTTCGCGATCTGGAAATCGCCAGCCAGCGGCAGGTCGATCTCGTGAATCACGCCGTCGGCCTCCACCTCGGCGCGTTGGCGGTGGCGCTCATGCTCGACCCGCTTCAGTTTCAGGAAATCGCCGTGGCGGCCAACCGTCAGCACCTGGAGCCCGGCCGCCCGCGCCGCCTGGATTGTCGGCGCCGACCACGGATCGTCGGCGAAAATGACCGCCGGCGCACCTTTCGGCAGCAGCGTGTCGAACAGGCGCAGTTTGGCGCAATGATAGTCCTCGACCGTCGGATGGTAATCCATGTGGTCGCGGCCAAGATTGGTGAAGCCGCCGGCCGCCAATTTCACGCCGTCGAGGCGGCGCTGGTCGAGCCCATGACTGGAGGCTTCCATCGAGGCATGGGTGACGCCGGCATCGGCCAATTCCCTCAGCAGTTGATGCAGGGCGACCGGGTCGGGCGTCGTCAGTGAGCCATACTCGTTGCGGCCGGGCGCCACCACGCCGGTGGTGCCGATCGAAGCGGCGGCATACCCCGCCTGCTCCCAGATCTGCCTGGTGAAGGCGGCGACCGAGGTCTTGCCGCTGGTGCCGGTGACGGCGACCATGGTCTGCGGCTGCTTGCCGAAATAGCTGGAAGCACTGAGCGCCAGTGCCAGGCGCGGATCGTCGACCGCCAGCACCGGAACCGGCAGTCCGGCAACGGAACTGCCTTTGCTTGCCACGACCGCAAGCGCGCCGCGGCTTGCCGCGTCGGCAGCGTAGGCCGCACCGTCCGCCTTGGTGCCGGCGAGCGCAAAAAAAACGACGCCCGGTTTTACCTGGCGGGAATCGGACGAAATCCCGGTGACCTCCAGATCGGCGGAATCTGTTCCTTCGACTGGCAGGACACCGGCTAGATCTCTGAGCTTCATTGAGTTCCGTTCACCGCAATATAAAGAGCGCGCAGTCGCCGGCGCGCCCCAAGAATCACTCATAGGAAACCAGCGTTGCACCATTTTCATGGCTGAAATCGGGTTTCACGCCAAGCATGGCCGCTGAACGCCTGATAATATTGCCGGCGATAACCCCCGCATTGGCGGCCGCGACGTCTGTCATGCCAGGCTTTTCCGGGTGCGGGGCGTCGGCAATCGTAAACACCAGGTATTGCGGATCGTCCATCGGGAAGGCGGCGACGAAGGTATTGAAATTCAAGTCCTTCGAGTAACGGCCGTTGATGACCTTCTCGGCCGTTCCGGTCTTGCCGCCAACGCGGTAGCCGGGAACTCTGGCGTTTCTGGCCGAACCCTTCTCGGCGTTGAGCGAATAGAGGTAACGCATACCTTCGACCGTCTTTTCGCTAACCACTTTCTTCGCCGCCGCCATCGCCTCCTGCTGGCTGCGGACCAGAAATGTCGGCTGCATCAGGTAGCCGCCATTCATCAACGCCGCGCAGCCTACGGCCGCCTGCAGCGGCGTCGTCGACACGCCGTGGCCGAAGGCGATGGTGAACGAATTGACCTGCTTCCAGACCTTCGGTTCGGTCGGGCGGGCGACTTCCGGCAGTTCGGTCTGCATCCTTTCCAGGATGCCAAGGCGATGTAGGAATTCCCTGTGCGCCTCGATGCCGACCAACTCGGCCTCCCTGGCCGACCCGATGTTGGACGAATAGAGGAACACCTCCGGCAACGACAGCACACGGTTCTTGCCGTGGAAATCATGGATGGCCTGATGCCCGACCCGGATTGGATGCGAAGCATCGAAGCGGCTCGCCATCGTCGCCTTGCCGGAATCAAGCGCCATGGCCGATGTGAAGCTCTTGAAGGTCGAGCCCATCTCATAGAGACCCGCCGACATCCGGTTCAGCCGGTCCTTTTCCTGCGCATTGTAAGGATTGTTCGGATCAAAATCCGGCACCGATGCCATGGCTATCACTTCGCCGGTCTTGACGTTCAGCACAACGGCGCCAGCGCCGACGGCGCGATAACGTTCCAGGCCGGCGGCGATCTCGTCGCGCACCACATGCTGGACCCGCAGATCGATCGAAAGCTTTACTGGCTTGAGATCCTTGGCCACCGCCAGGCCCGACGCCTGCAGGTCGCTCAGGCCCTGCTCATCTATATATTTCTCCATGCCGGAGATGCCCTGGTTGTCGATATTGGTCAGGCCGACGACATAGGAAGAGGTCTCGCCGCTCGGATAGAAGCGGCGCTTTTCGGTACGGAAGCCGAAGCCGGGAATGCCAAGCTGCATGATGTCGGCTTGCTGCTTGGGCGTCAGCTGCCGCTGCAGCCAGACGAAGCCGGCACCGCTCTTGAGCTTGTGGTAGGTCTGCTCGTAATCGATCTCGGGCAGCACGGTCGACAGTTTTTCGATCGCCTCGTCGGCATCGACAATGCGGCGCGGCTCCGCGAACAGCGACGCTGTCTTGATGTCGGTCGCCAGCACTTCGCCATTGCGATCGACAATGTCGGGCCGCGAGGCTGTGATCCGGCTCTGCGGGCCGCCCGACAGGTCGGGCGTCTGGAAACCGAGATAGACCAGACGCCCAGAAATGGTCGAGAAGATGCCGAAGAACACCGCCATCGTCATCACGATGCGCGCCTTGCCCTTACCGCCGGTCGCCTTGCGGGCGCCGTCGACAACGATCGATCCATCTTCACCCGTCCTGGCGCGACGCTTCAGCAGTTTGCCAATCCCGATCATTGGGCGATGCCTCCGGTCACGACGGGGTCCTTGCCGCCCGAGGGCGCCTTGTCGGAATTGTCGGCCATGGTGCCTTGGCGTCCGTTCAGGATGTCCTGAATGTCCAGGGCCTTCGCCGGCAGGTCGCTCAAGCCCACGATCTGGCGCCCGCTGACCGGCTCGAGTGCGAGTTGCGACTTGTAGAGTTCGGTCAGCTTCTGCAGCCGCGACGGTTGGGTGAGCAGGCTCCAGTCGGCCTTGAGCAGGTCGATCGTCTCCTCCTCGTAACGGATCTGGGTATGGATCTTCTGCACTGCCGCCAACTGGTCCTCGGCCTCGCGCTTGGTTTTGTAGGTCAGGGCCGCAGCCGAAACCATGACGGCGATCAGGACAATGTCGCTGGTACGGAACACGTGCTTACCTCTCCCCCGGCCGGTCGATACCGGGAAGTTTTGGAAGGCCGAAGATCGAAAAATCGCCGGCGCGCGCCGGAGCCTCGGTGCGGATCGCCGCACGCAGCCTGGCCGAGCGGGCGCGCGGATTGGCCGCGATCTCGGCGTCGCCGGGCGTCACGCCGCCACCGGTCTTACGGAAGGTGGCGCTGCGCGCCTGCGCCTCGGGCATGTAGCGCGAGCCGCTGGCGGCATCGGCGCGGTCGGCGATGAAGCGCTTGACGATGCGGTCTTCCAGCGAATGGAACGTCACCACGACGAGGCGTCCGCCCGGTTTCAACGCGCGTTCGGCCGCGAACAGGGCCTTGGCCAGTTCGCCAAGCTCGTCATTGACGAAGATGCGCAGCGCCTGGAAGACGCGGGTGGCGGGATGGATCTTGTCCTTCGGTGCGCGGCCGATATGCGTCTCGATGGCGTCAGCGAGTTCGAGCGTGCGTTCGAATGGGCGCTTTTCACGGCGTGCCTCGATCATGCGGGCGATGCGGCCGGCGTGACGCTCTTCGCCGAGGAAGCCGAAGATGCGGGCGAGATCGCCCGGCTTGAAACTGTTGACAACATCGGCGGCGCTCAAGCCCGCCTGCGCCATGCGCATGTCGAGCGGGCCGTCGGTGCGGAAGGAAAATCCGCGTTCGGCCTGGTCGAGTTGCATGGAGGACACGCCAATGTCGAGCACGACGCCGTCGGCGCTCTCGACATGTTCGTCGAGCGTCGAGAACGGCGCCTGCACCAGCCTCAGTCGGCCGCCCGACTGCGCCTCGAGGTCGCGCCCGGCCGCGATCGCATCAGGATCGCGATCGATCGCCACCACGGAAGCGCCGGTCGCCAGGATGGCTTTGGTGTAGCCGCCGGCGCCGAACGTGCCGTCGATGATGATGTCGCCCTCCGCCGGCGCCAGTGCCGCGAGCACTTCGCCAAGGAGGACCGGAATGTGGCGGGCCGATCCGCCAACGGCGTGAAGGTCATCGCCGTGCCCCGCCGTCATTCCGGCCGCTCCCCAGCCTTGGCCTCGTGAGCCTTCGTCCCCTGCCGAAGCTGCAAAAGCCTGGCCCGCGCCTGCGCCCCGTAGGCGGCAAGCCGTGCCGGCTCCCAAATCTGAAAGAAATTGCCACGGCCGACAAAGGCCACCTCCGCCGAGATGCCAGTGTGCTCGCGGATGAAATCGGTCATCGTGATACGGCCATCCTGATCGAGTTTCAGGAATGCTCCGTCGCCATGGCAGAAGAACGACATGTCGTCCGCCGTCTGCAGGAAGGGATCTTCCTGAGCGATGCGCTGCTCGTAGCGATCGAGAAGATCGAGCCCGCCGACATCCATCGCCGGCAGATCGAGACAGCGCAGTGCGTAGAGTTCCGAATAGCCTCGCTTCTGCACGACAGCACGGAAATGCGCCGGAACGGACACCCGCCCCTTCGCATCGATCCTGCTCACCGTGTTCGACAGAAACCGGTCCATCACACGTCACAGCCGCTTGCGCCGCCGCACCCCTCTTCATCGTGTCGCACGCGCCGCCGCAGCGCGTTCCCTGCCCCGCACTCACCCCGTCCAAACAGGCAAAAACCGGCAAACGCGCAGCCGCCGCGGCTACCTGATTGGCGTACGCTTTAACCTGACACGGAACGAAGGCTTGAGTGTTGGAAAGGGATATCATGGGGCACTATGGGCGTCAACGGGAATAAGCTTCACAACACGTGCCGCGACCAATCAGAGCAGCCGCAGCGGCACGTCTCGTTTTTATGATCCATTAAGCCTAACGAAGCGTTTAGAGCCGTCTGGCCCAACCGGACGCGCCTTGCCGCGAACGGCTGCCGGGCATAGCGTCGCTCGCGTCCGACCGGTCACCAAGAAGGGTTGAGAATCGATGCCAGGAACAACGAACACGCGCGCCGCGGCACTTCCTCATCTGCGCAACAGCGGGCTCGCAAAGGGCGATCCGATTCCTCTGCCGCTGACCATGGCCGCCATCTACCACACGCCCGGCGACGCAACCGGTTATGACCAGTATGGCCGCTTCAGCAACCCGACATGGGCTGCCGTCGAGCACATGCTATCTCATCTGGAAGGCGCGCCCTGCGTGGCCTTTCCCTCGGGGATGGCCGCGATTTGCTCGGTGTTTTTCGCGCTGCTCAAGGCTGGCGATCGTATTCTGCTGCCGTCGGACGGCTATCACACGACAAGGGCGCTGGTCGACCGTTTCCTGAAACCGTTTGGCGTCGATTACGATGTCCGCCCGACATCCACCTTCCTCGATGGAGGCTTCGACGGCTATCGGCTTGCCTTCGTCGAAACCCCCGCCAATCCGGGGCTGGACATCTGCGACATAGCGGCCGTTGCCGCCGCGGCCCACAAAGCAGGTGCGCTGCTTGCGATCGACAACACGACAATGACGCCTTTTGGGCAACGACCGCTCGATCATGGCGCCGATATCGTGGTGGCCGCAGACACCAAGGCGCCCAATGGCCATTCCGACGTGCTGTTTGGCCATGTCGCCAGCCGTAATGCGGATATCATCACCGCCGTGACCGGCTGGCGCGAGGTGTCAGGCAGCATTCCCGGGCCGTTCGAAGCCTGGCTGGTGCATCGCGGCCTGGAGACACTCGACGTGCGCTTCGACCGCATGTGCTCCTCGGCGGAAGTGATCGCCCGACGGCTGCAGGGCCACAGAGCGATCAGCGGCCTGCGTTATCCCGGATTGGAAAGCGACCCGTCGCACAATCCTGCCCGCGCGCAGATGGAACGATTCGGCTTCCTGATCTCGTTCGAACTCGCCTCGGAGGAGAAGGCCGAGGATTTCATCAACAATTGCCAGCTGATGCAGGCGGCGACATCTTTTGGCGGCGTCCATACCTCGGCCGAACGGCGCTTGAAGCGCGGCGATGCGGTGCCGCCAGGTTTCGTCCGCGTCTCCGTCGGCTGTGAACCGGTCGAGGAACTCTGGAAGGCGATCGAGGCCTCGCTGGACGAGATCAGCGGGTGAGCGGATCCGTCACGACCCGAGATCGTCGGCTTCGATCTTGCGATGGCCGTGCAGCACGCAAAGAATTTCGATCGCGTCGCCGCTGACACAATAGGGAGTGAGATAGTCACCGACGACCAAATGTCGGGTGCCAGGCGCAATATCATCGCGTGGCGCGCCTGAGAATGGATAGGCGGCCAATTGTTGCCACCGTGCTTCGATGCGATCGAGCAGCCGGTCGGCTGCAGCCTCGTTATCGCGCGCAATATGCAACCAGATCGTGATCAGATCGTCTTCAGCGCGTGCGTTCCGGAGAATCGCCAGCGAATTCATGCTGCACTGCTAGACCGCAAGCGTCTCCGTGCCTCGGCCTTGATTTCATCCATCGATGCAAATCGTCCCGGCCCGCTGTCGATCCCTTCCTGCACCAGCTTGCGCAGTTCCTCCACCGTGTAGCCGAAGAGGTCGCGACGATCCTTCCACTGCCTGAGCGCATCGCGGATTACTTCGCTTGCCGACGCATATTCGCCAGCAGCAACGACATCATCGACAGCTGCCGCCAGTTCCGGCGAAAGCGTAATGCTACGTTTGTCGACCTGACCCATGACTGGCTCCTTATTCCGTTCACAGGCATGGTACGATTTAATCGCACCATTTTCAAGGAAAGCCATCCTGTCCTGTTGGCGGAATGGCGAGGCGGCAAAACCTGAATCGCCAGGCGCGCCGGAGAGCGCAACCTGCTGATCTCAAAGGGTTTCTCGGGGAGAGAAACTGCCAGCCGGCCTGTAAGCCGGGTTCTGTATGGCCCTCGCCCCTTGCGGGACGAGAACGTGGCGGCCATTCATCTTGGACGCATATTGCCATGCGCCTCACGCAACCTACCCGGACGGTGAGCCGGAAACAGCCCTCGAGGGTTTCCCCCCGCACCGCCCCTATTCGGTCTTGCTCCCGGTGGGGTTTACCGTGCCGCTCCTGTTGCCAGTCGCGCGGTGGGCTCTTACCCCACCCTTTCACCCTTGCCACGATAAATCGTGGCGGTTTGCTTTCTGTGGCACTTTCCCTGGGGTCGCCCCCGCCGGCCATTAACCGGCACCGTGTCTCCATGGAGCCCGGACTTTCCTCACCCGCGGCCTTTCGGCGCTTGCGGGTGCGGCCGCCCAGCCAGCTGGCAGGGCGTATAAAGGGGTTCAGCCGGCAAAACGCAACCGAAAAAGCCGGTTGCGGCCAGTTCTTCTCATGCGGGCGCCCCAACAGCGGCCAACTGCACCTTGACCTTGCTGCAATAAGCCGCCGACACCGGGTTCATCCGGGTCGCGCCGTGGCCCGCATTGTATTTCAGGATCGTGCCGCAAGTGGTGCCGCCGCCGAGATCCCGCGCCATGGCGAGATACTTCATGCCGTATTTGATGTTGGTGTCGGGATCGAACAGCCCCTTGGCAGAGCCGTTATAGCCCATCATCCGCGCCGTTGCCGGCTTGATCTGCATCAGGCCGATCTCACCGGCGCTGCCGACCATGTCCGGCCGGTAGTTGCTCTCGATCTTGATGACGGCTTGAGCCAGTGAAACAGGAACGCCGTAGCTCGCCGCATAGCGGGCAACGATCGCGGAATACTGGCCGCCACTGGCCACCGCCGCGGTCGACGCAGCGACATTCCTCAGTCCGATCGATGCCGTCGTCGTCATGTCGATGGTCTTGCGGCTAGGCTTGGCCTGCCTTTTGGGTGCGGATTTTTTCGCCTTGGACCAGCTTGCCTTTTCCACCTTCGCCGAAGCCTGCTTCGTCGCCGCCTTGGTGCTCTTGCTGCTTTTGGCCGAAATGACCTTGCCCTTGGCATTCACTGCGACGAGCCCCTGATCGGCCCGTGGGCTTACCGGCGCGGCGTTCGCCGCACTGAAGGCAAAAGTCATTACGCCGGCAGCAAGAGCTGCCGTTACAACGGTCAATTTCTGCATGGGATCCTGTTCTGTCTGGACCACGCGAAGATTTTCGCGCGGGATTGCTTGATCAATATCGGAACATCCGGGGGGATAGGCGTCCGACAAACTGTACGAATTGCCCTTTGAAGCCTGAATTGGCGGCAATGAAGGCGGGGCAAGTCACTTTGAGTGACAGTTTGTAACCTAACGGCGAAAAGGATTACTTGGACGGCGCCTTGACCTAGGGTCAGCCCCGGATGGAAGCGAGCAGCCTTTCCAGCGTGCGCATGGTCGACCCGTCTGCCGTCCCATCGATCCGGCGCGGCCGAAAATGCCGCTGGAAAGCCTCGATGACGTTCTGTGTCTGATGGTCAAAAGTGCCTGATATCTCAACGCCGTAGCCATAGAGCGCCAGCATCGACTGCAGCGCCTCGACATCAGCTCCGCTGTCGCCGGGCTTCAGCGCCGCTCCGCGTCTTACAGGCGCGGCCGGCACCAGATGGCCGACACCGGCCTCGAACAGCACCGCCCAGGGAAACTTCTCACCCGGATCGATCTTGCGACCCGGCGCCACGTCGGAATGCGCCAGCACCCGCTCGGCGGCGATCGCATGGCGGCTGATGATCCCCCGGCATAGGCCGATGACCGCGTCGATCTGACCTCGGGGAAAACCGGGATATCCCAGCGAGTGCCCCGGATTGACGATCTCGATGCCGACCGAGCAGGAGTTGATGTCGGTGCGTCCGAACCAGGAACTCTTGCCGGCGTGCCAGGCGCGGTCGCTTTCCCTGACCATCTGCACGATGTGGCCATTCTCATGGACGAGATAGTGCGAGGAAACCTCGCTCGCCGGCTCGCACAGCCAGGCTTCCGCGCCGGCCCCTGTCGCCATGCCGGTATAGTGCAACACGATCATGTCGGGCTTCAGCGTGTCGCGCCTTGGCCCGAAATTCGGAGATACCCTGACTTCGGCGCTCGGCTCGTCGGGCAGGAAGCCACTCATGCGTGCCGCAGGCCCCGCTCGATCATCTCATAGGCGGCGTTGATCGCCGCGACCCTGGTCGTGGCGATCTTGATGAATTCCTGCGGCAGGCCGCGCGCGATCAACCGATCGGGATGGTTGTCGGAAACCAGCTTGCGATACCGCTTCCTGACTTCCTCGAACGGCTTGCCGCGCTCGATACCGAGCACAGTATAGGGGTCGGCGGCGCCGAGATTGACGTGGCGGGCCAGGATCGACTCGTAATGCGCCTCGTCGATGCGGAAAATCTCGGCGATGCGATGCAGGAACTGGCCTTCGCGCTCATGGATCAGCCCGTCGGCCTTGGCGATGTGGAAAAGGCCGTCGAGTATATCTTCCAGCATCACGCAGTTCGAATGTCCGGAGCCGCAAAGTTGGGCCATACGCTCGGCATAGGTTTCGAAGCCGGCAACGTCTTGCTTGGCCAAGTCATAGAGCCGCGCAACGTTGCGCGTCTCCTTTGGCGGCACCTCGAATATCTCCTGGAAGGCCCGTACCTCATCCTGGGTGACGATGCCGTCGGCCTTGGCCATCTTTGCCGAAAGCGCGATCATCGCCACCGAGAAGGCAATGCGTCGGCGCAGGTCCGCATCCCCGGAGAAAACCGTGCGCACGGCTTCGACGACGTCGGCAACGCCCGACGAGGCTGACGACGATACCCGTGTGATGAAGTCGCCGAGGCGTTCCCAAATCGACATGGCCGCTTCTTAAAGCGAACCGGTCCCCGCTATCAAGCCAATAACGGCCATGACCCTGCTTGTGAACGACGGGCATTTGCCGGTCCATGAGTGCCTGACGGAGAAAAGGCCGACGAGACGTCGGCCCTTCCTCCCAAGACACTTTTACTGCTTAGCGAACTACTGCGCGGGCGCAGGAGCAGGCGTTGCCGGAGCCGGCTCGGCGGGCTTGGTCGATTTATCGGCCGGAGCCGCAGGTTTCATGGGCTGCTCGGCAGGCGGCGGATTGGTGCTCTGGGTGGTGGTCTTGTCAGTGCCGCTGTCGCTGCAGGCCGCAACGCCCAGCAAGGCAAGAGCGGACACAGAAGCAAGAATGAGCTTTTTCATGACATCTCTCCTTCAACACACGCTCACGTTGCGGTGAACGGTCGCAGGGGAAATGCATCACACGGCCATGAGTTTCGTAACGTTGCGTTTCCGCGTGTAACAGCAACGGCATGCGGGCGGCGTTGCTGTGGGCGTCGAGGCAGATTAACAACAGATAGGAACGAAAATGCCGGGGAGAGCCGCCATGGCCGGGAAATGGGATTTCTGGATCGATCGCGGCGGCACCTTCACCGATATCATCGGCCGTGACCCGCAGGGTGGGCTGCATCCGCGCAAGCTCCTTTCGGAGAACCCTGAAGCCTATGCCGATGCCGCCATCCAGGGCATCCGCGATCTGCTCGGGCTCGAAACGGGCGCTGTTATCCCATCCGGCTCGATCGGCGACATCAAGATGGGCACTACCGTGGCCACCAACGCGCTTCTGGAACGCAAGGGCGACCGCGTGCTCTTGCTCATCACAAAGGGGTTTCGCGATGCGCTCAGGATCGCCTACCAGGCGCGGCCGGACATTTTCGCCAAGGAGATCATCCTTCCCGAACAGCTCTATGAGCGCGTCCTCGAGATCGACGAGCGCGTGCTCGCCGATGGCTGCGTCGAACGGCTGCTCGACATCGCTGCTTGCCGGCCGGCGATCGAGCAGGCCAAAGCCGATGGCATCGACGCCGTGGCGATCGTCTTCATGCATGCCTGGAAATACCCCGATCACGAGAAAGCGGTGGCGAAGGTCTGCCGCAAGCTTGGCTTCAGCCAGGTCTCGGTCAGCCACGAAGTCTCGCCGCTGATCAAGCTGGTCGGCCGCGGCGATACCACCGTGGTCGATGCCTATCTGTCTCCCATCCTGTCGCGCTATGTGCAAAGGGTTGCGGGAGAACTCGGCGCCCTCTCCCCGCTCGAGCGGGAGACGTCGGCAAAGCCCGCAGAGGGGGTCATCTCAGAAGCTACCGCTAGAGCGTCGCGTCCGGTCGAACCGACCCCACCCGGCGGCTTTACCGCCACCCTCTCCTCGAGGGAGAGGGAAGGCCCCCGCCTCATGTTCATGATGTCGTCGGGCGGCCTCACCGCCGCCGACATGTTCCAGGGCAAGGACGCCCTGCTGTCGGGTCCCGCCGGCGGCGTCGTCGGCATGGTCGAGACGGCGAAGCTCGCCGGCTTCGACAAGGTCATCGGCTTCGACATGGGCGGCACCTCCACCGACGTCGCCCACTATGATGGCGAGTACGAGCGCGCCTTCGACACCGAGGTGGCCGGCGTGCGCGTTCGCGCTCCGATGATGCGCATCCACACCGTCGCCGCCGGCGGCGGCTCGGTCCTGCACTACGAAGCCGGCCGTTTTCGCGCCGGACCGGACTCCGCGAGCGCCAATCCAGGCCCCGCCGCCTACCGGCGCGGCGGCCCGCTGGCCGTCACCGACGCCAACGTCATGCTCGGCAAGCTGCAGCCCGATTTCTTCCCGTCGATCTTCGGCCCCGGCCAGGACCAGCCGCTCGATCTGGAAACGGTGCGCGCGAAATTCGAGGCACTTGCCGCCGAAATCGCCGACGGCCGTTCGCCGGAAGCGGTTGCCGAGGGCTTCATCACCATCGCCGTCGAAAACATGGCCAATGCCATCAAGAAGATTTCGGTGCAGCGTGGCTACGATGTCACCGAATATCTCCTGAACTGCTTCGGTGGCGCCGGTGGCCAGCACGCTTGCCTGGTCGCCGACGCGCTTGGCATGGAAGCCGTGCTGATCCATCCTTTCTCCGGCCTTCTATCAGCCTATGGCATTGGCCTGGCGTCGGTCTTTGCCTCGCGCCAGCAGGCGCTGCTCAAGCCACTTGCCGAGGACTCCAGGACAGAGGTCAGCGGTCTCATCGCAACGTTGAGAAAAGCCGTTATTGCCGAACTCGCCGCGCAAGGCATCGCCGAGGATGCGGTTGCCACCAGGCCCGTGCTGCACATTCGCTATGACGGCACCGATACGACGCTGCCGGTGAATTTCGAAAGCGGCTCGATTTTCCAGGCCAAGCGCGATTTCGAAATCGCCCACAAGGCGCAATTCGGCTTCGTCTATGACGATAAGCCGATGATCGTCGAGTCGGTCGGCGTCGAAGGCACCGAAATCGCCGAAAACAGCGCCGAAGCCCATGCATCCGCCGGACCTGCGAAGGATAAGATCGGCGCTTCCCAAACCCGGCGCATCTATACGGAAGGCCGATGGCATGAAGCTGGCGTCCACCGTCGCGAGAATCTGCGCCCGTCCGATCTGGTCGCTGGCCCCGCTTTGATCATCGAACCGAACCAGACCATCGTCGTTGAACCGGGCTGGCAGGCTGAAATCACCAACCTCAATCACGTCGTGATCCGCCGAACGGAAAGAAAAGCGCGCACCGCCGCCCTCGGCACCGAAGCCGATCCGGTGATGCTCGAAGTCTTCAACAATCTCTTCATGTCGATCGCCGAGCAGATGGGCGTGACACTGCAGAACACCGCCTACTCCGTCAACATCAAGGAAAGGCTGGATTTCTCCTGCGCCGTCTTCGACCACACCGGGGCGCTGGTCGCCAACGCGCCGCATATGCCGGTGCACCTCGGCTCGATGGATCGCTCGGTCGAAACCATCATCCGGCTGAACTCCGGCGACATCCGTCCTGGCGATGTCTTTGCCCTGAACGCCCCCTATAATGGCGGCACACATCTTCCCGACATCACCGTGGTGACGCCGGTCTTTGACGACGCCCAAAGGAGTATCCTTTTCTGGGCGGCCTCGCGCGGTCATCACGCCGATATCGGCGGCACCGCTCCCGGCTCGATGACACCGCTTGCCACAAGGGTCGACGAGGAAGGTGTGCTGTTCGACAATTTCCGCATCGTTGACCGCGGAAAATTCCGCGAGAAGGAATTGCAGGCGCTGCTGACCGACCACCGTTATCCGGCCCGCAACCCGCATCAGAACATTGCCGACCTCAAGGCGCAGATCGCCGCCAACGAGAAAGGCGTCGCCGAACTGCGCAAGATGGTCGCCCATTTCGGCCTCGATGTCGTCGAGGCCTATATGGGCCACGTCCAGGATAACGCCGCCGAGAGCGTGCGGCGGGTGATCGAGCGGCTGCCCGACACATCGGCCTATGAATATCCCACTGACACCGGCCAGGTCATCAAGGTGAAGATATCGGTCGACCGGCAGAAGCGCGAGGCGACCGTCGACTTCACCGGCACGTCGCCAGTGATGAAGAACAACTTCAATGCGCCCGAACCGGTCGCCCGTGCCGCTGTGCTCTACGCCTTCCGCGTCATGGTCGAGGACATGATCCCGATGAATGCCGGCTGCCTCAGGCCGATCAACATCGTCATTCCCGATGGCTGCATGCTGAAGCCCGCCTATCCTGCCGCCGTTGTCGCCGGCAATGTCGAGACCTCGCAACATGTCACCAATGCGCTGTTCGGCGCCATGGGCGCGATGGCCAATGCGCAAGGCACGATGAACAACTTGACCTTCGGCAACAAGAAATACCAGTACTACGAGACCATCTGCTCCGGCTCGCCGGCCGGGCACATGAACTCTGGGCGCGGCTTCGCCGGCACCTCCGGCGTCCACACCCACATGACCAATTCGCGCCTCACCGATCCTGAGGTTCTGGAATTGCGTTTTCCGGTGGTGTTGGAGGATTTCCATATCCGCGAAGATTCCGGCGGCAAAGGCAAATGGAACGCCGGCGACGGCACCAGACGCACGATCCGCTTCCTCGAGACGATGGAATGCGCGATCCTGTCATCACACCGCAACCGTCCGCCGCAGGGCCTGGACGGTGGCGGCGACGGCGAGGTCGGCTCGACCAAGGTCCGTCGCAAGGACGGCGCAATCGACGTGCTCAAAGCCTGCGACCAGACCGTGCTCGACGCGGGCGACGCCGTCATCCTGACGACGCCGACGCCGGGCGGGTTCGGAAAGCTGTAAAGAAGGCGTCAACAGACTGTCACCGGCCTGTCATGACCCTGCGCTACCCGCTTGCGCCAAAGCAAATGGGGAATCACTTTGCCATGACGGACGTTTCCGCAGATCTGGTTTTTCGGCGCGGCAAGGAAGTTGGAAAAGCCGTCTACCAGAACCGCCCGCTTTCGAAAGCCGGCATCTCCGAACGGCTGTTCGCCTTCCTCTTCTCCGGCCTCGTCTATCCGCAGATCTGGGAAGACCCGGATGTCGATATGGAGGCCATGCAGCTTGGCGAAGGCCACCGCGTCGTTACCATCGCCTCGGGCGGCTGCAACATCCTGGCTTACCTCACGCGCTCGCCAGCAAGGGTCGACGCGGTCGACCTCAACGCCGCGCACATCGCGCTGAACCGCATGAAGCTGGAGGCGGTGCGCCGCCTGCCCTCGCAGGGCGACCTGTTCCGCTTCTTCGGCGCGGCCGACACAAGCCATAATTCGGAAGCCTACGACCGTTTCATCGCGCCGCATCTCGATCCGGTCAGCCGCCATTACTGGGAGCGCCGCAACTGGCGCGGTATCAGGCGCATCGCCGTCTTCGACCGCAATTTCTACCAGACCGGCCTGCTCGGCCTGTTCATCGCCATGGGCCACCGCACGGCGAAGTTCTTCGGCGTCAACCCGGCCCGCATGATGGAAGCCAGGAATATCGGCGAACAGCGCCGCTTCTTCAACGAGGAATTGGCTCCGGTCTTCGACAAGAAGCTTCTGAAATGGGCGACCTCGCGCAAGGCCTCGCTTTTCGGCCTCGGCATTCCGCCGGCGCAGTACGATTCCCTGATCACATCAGGCGACGGCACCATGGCCAGCGTGCTGAAGGCCCGGCTGGAAAAGCTCGCCTGCGATTTCCCTCTGGAAAACAACTACTTCGCCTGGCAGGCGTTCGCCCGGCGCTATCCGAATCCCGGTGAAGCCGCCCTGCCCGCGTATCTGGAAAAGCAGAACTACGAGACTATTCGCGGCAATATCGACCGCGTCGCCATCCACCACGCCAATCTGATCGAGTTCCTCGCCGCCAAGGAAGCCGGCGCGGTCGACCGCTTCATCCTGCTCGACGCACAGGACTGGATGACCGATGATCAGCTCAATGCGCTGTGGTCGGAGATCACCCGCACGGCTTCCGCCGGCGCCCGCGTCATCTTCCGCACCGCCGCCGAGCCCACCCTGCTTCCGGGCCGCGTCTCCACCTCGCTGCTCGACCAGTGGGACTACCAGAGCGAGGCGTCACGTGAATTCTCGGCCCGCGACCGCTCGGCCATCTATGGCGGCTTCCACCTCTATGTGAAGCGCGCGGCATGAGCGCGACGGAGCTGCCGGCCAGCCACGCCGAACTGATGGACGGCGTCTACCGCTGGCAGCGCCACATCTACGACCTGACCCGCAAATACTATCTGCTCGGACGCGACAGGCTTGTCGACGGGCTCGCTGTGCCGGCAGGCGGCACGGTGCTGGAACTTGGCTGCGGCACCGGCCGCAACATCATCCTCGCCGCCCGCCGCTATCCCGATGCGCATTTCTTTGGTCTCGATATTTCGGCCGAAATGCTGGAGACGGCCAGCGCCGCAATTGCCCGCGAGGGCCTGTCCGCGCGCGTCAAGCTGGCAAAGGGCGACGCCACGGATTTCAACGCCGGCGCGCTGTTCGGCCGGGCCGCCTTCGACCGTGTCTTCGTTTCGTACTCGCTGTCGATGATTCCCGGCTGGGAAAAAACGGTGTCGGCCGCGCTC
Organism: Mesorhizobium sp. B2-4-14; assembly: GCF_006442155.1. Lineage (NCBI taxonomy): Bacteria > Pseudomonadati > Pseudomonadota > Alphaproteobacteria > Hyphomicrobiales > Phyllobacteriaceae > Mesorhizobium > Mesorhizobium sp. B2-4-14. The sequence goes on from NZ_VFVA01000018.1 coordinate 80,564, forward strand.
GCCGCCCTTTCGCCCGGCGGCTCGCTGCACATCGTCGATTTCGGCCAACAGGAGGGCCTTCCAGGCTGGTTCCGTTCGCTGCTGCGCGGCTGGCTGAGAAAATTCCACGTCGCGCCACGTGAATCGCTGCGGGACGTCCTTGAATCGGAATCGCAGCGAACCGGCGCAACCTTCCATTTCAGAACGCTTTATCGCGGCTATGCCTGGCTTGCGATTGTCAAGCTCGGCCACTGACATCAGGTAAATTGCCGAGCGGGATGCCATCACCGTTGGCAGCCGGCCCTGATATCCCACCCCGGCGCTTCCAAGGATGCGACCCGGGCCCCCGTCCGAAACAGATTGCAATCTGACCCAAGGAGTGGTACATTATCTCCGCTTGGGAGAAATGCGGAGTGATCGTCAGATTTCGAGACGAATGGCTGCGGGCGTTCTTCGTGGAAGATATCCCTTCCCGCAACATTCCGCCCGATCTGGAAAGCCGGCTATTCCGTAAACTCCAGATGATCGATGACGCGATGACTGATCAGGATTTGTGTGCTGCCTAGCAATCATTTCGAGAAGTTGCGTGGCAATCTCGATGGCTTTCATTCAATCCGCGTCAACAATCAGTGGCGGCTGATCTTCCGGTGGGACGGCGGTCGCGGTGAGGCGGCGGATATCTATCTCGACGACCATAGCTATAAGTGAGGTGACATATGTTGATGACCACGCGCAAGCCAGCAACGGTTGGTGAAATCCTCACGGAAGAATTCATGCAACCGCTCGGCCTGACACAGGCGGCGTTGGCCGAGGCGATGGGTGTTCAGCGCAAGCATGTCAACGAATTGTGCAATGACCGCCGCAACGTGACCGCAGCGACCGCGCTCATTCTGGCTCGGGTGTTTGGCAACAGCCCGGACTTCTGGCTGAACGTGCAGCGTCGTAGCGATCTTTGGCAAGTCATGAATTCGCCCATCGAGCGAGCGCGCGTTGATCGTGCCAAGCCTTTGGCGACAGCAGCGTAGATGACACGACAAATGGGGCGCGGTTTAATGCAGCGCCTTCACCAGCGCTCCTACCATCGCCCGCGGACGGTAGTTGAGCTTGGCCGGCGTCAAGCCGAGCCGCACCACCACCAGTTGCTCCGATGGGATGATGGCGACTGTCTGCCCGTCATGCCCTTCCATCCAATAGGTGTCCTTGGGGAGGCCGGCGGCGACGCCCGCACCTGGGTTTTCCTCATCGCCGGGCGCCTCGATCCACAGCTGGCCCTTGCCGTAGACTTTCGAGCCAGGCGCCGGCTCGCGCATCCAGTCGACGAACCCGGCCGGCAGAACCTGGTTGCCGTTCCACACCCCGCCTTGCAGCAGGAACTGGCCGAAGCGGGCCCAGTCATGCGCCGTGGCATAGAGGTAGGACGAGCCTACGAAAGTGCCCTGCTCGTCAGTTTCGAGCACCGCGCTGTGCATGCCGAGCGGCTGGAACAGCGCCGTGCGAGGCCATGTCAGTGCCTTGGCCTTGTCGCCGATCGCGTCCTGCCATAGCCGCGACAGCATCACCGCCGTGCCGCTCGAATAGGAGAACGCCTTGCCCACATCGCCCGCCAGCGGCTTTGATTCAGCAAAGCCCGCCATGTCGGGTTCGAGATAAAGCATGCGCGTGACGTCGGCGACGTCGCCATAGTCCTCGTTGAACTCCAGCCCGCTCGACATCGCCATCATGTCGGCGAGGCTGATCGCGGTACGGCCATCCGCCTTCCACGGTCCGAACAGGCTCTTGTTGTCGACCGCCATCTTGCCGTCCTTGACCAGCGTGCCGACGATAGCGGCGTTCACCGTCTTGGTCATCGACCAGCCGAGCAGCGGCGTCTTGGCTGAAAAGCCGTCGCCATAGCGTTCGGCGACGACACGGCCGTTCTTGACCACCACGATCGCGCGCATGCCGGTGCCGGCCATCGCGGCATCGCCGATGATCTTCGAGACTTCTGGGTTCTGCGAGGCATCGACCCGCTCGCCCTCGGGCCACAGCGCGTCCTGATCGGTCGGGGATGGCTCGGTGTGGATTGCCGTGCGACGCGCCTTGCCGACATCCCCATCGGGAACCGAAGCGCAGCCCAGCCCTTCGCGCGAGACGGCGACGCTTTTACCGAGGAAGCCGAGCAGTCCGGCGGAGACCGTGCCCCGGTTCTTGTCGACCGAGACCCGCATCAGCCGCAGCAGCGGGTGTCCGGGCGCCTGAACGTCGACGGCAAGCACCTCCTTGGCATCGCGCCCGGCAATGAAGACATTGGAGCAGACGATCTTGGCCGAATAGCCCGAGCCGACACGGATGAGTTCGGGAGGCGCGATATAGAGCCACGCAAACAGCGCGACGACCGCCAGCACGATCAGGCCAAGCAGCCATCTCACGAACTTGACCACGATCCGCATGTGTTGCCTCCCCGGCTTTCGCCCGGCTCTTATGTCATCGATTTGCCGTCATTGCTTCCGCAAAATCGGGTCTCTTGTCGAGCGCCGTCAACGGATTATCAACCATGATCGGCGATCACAGGGAGCGTGTCGCCCGAACTTCGCAACGGTTCTGGGGCAGGGACATGCAAAAAAGGAGATACCAGGCGATGCTGTGGGGCGATCGCCTGGAGGGGGCTCGACCAGTCGGCGGCCGTCAATGCACAGACCCATCAGCGACCGGCTGATTCCGGCTCGGGAGTTGTGATGCGCCGTCTTGCGGCTCTTTTCGTGCTGACGCTGCTTGGCGCCTGCTCGACCGTCGACGATCTATCGCCATCCGCGTCGAGCGGTTCGACGGTAGCGGTGCGCGCGCCGCGCTTCGCCGATTCCAAGCCGCATGAATGGGACAGCGGCGCACCGTGGAACTATTCCGTCCACGGCACCGACGTCTCCAAATATCAGACCTCGGTCGACTGGCCCGCGGCCAGGGCGAGCGGCATTTCGTTCGCCTTCATCAAGGCGACCGAAGGCGGCGACCGCTTCGACGACTATTTCAGCGAGCACTGGGCGCGCACAAAGGCCGCCGGTGTTCCACGCGCGGCCTATCATTTTTTCTATTTCTGCACGCCGGCGGCCCAGCAGGCGCGCTGGTTCATCCAGAATGTCCCCGTCGATCGGTCCGCCATGCCGCCGGTCCTAGACATGGAATGGAACCCGAACTCGCCGACCTGCAGGCTGCGCCCGGACGCGGCCACGGTGCGCGCGGAGATGACCACCTTTCTCGAGATCGTCGAGCGGCATTACGGCAAGAAGCCGATCATCTACACGTCGGTCGATTTCTTTGACGACAACGAGTTGTCGACCTTCCGCGGCTATCCCTACTGGCTGCGCTCCGTCGCAGGCCATCCGCGCGAGAAGTATGGCGGCCACCCCTTCACCTTCTGGCAATACACCGGAACCGGCATCGTTCCGGGCATGACCGGCAAATCCGACATCAACGTCTTCAACGGCAGCGAAGCCGCCTGGAACAAGTGGCTGCGGCAGAACGCCCGTTGACACCGGTTCAACGGCGCACCGCCGTCAACAAGGGCTGCGGCAGGCATCGTTGACACCTGTTCCGCGGCAGCGGAGGCGACTCTAAGAAGCGGCTACGGCAGAAGAACCGTTGACACCGGGCCTGCCGCCTGCTTTTCGACACTGCCGGCGGCCAAGAGTACAACCGCCGGTATTCCAAGACGACGCGCATCCGCACGGACGCGCCGGGTCGCCTGGAGCCCTGAGCGTCGAAAGGAAGCTGATGCGACTGCGTTCCCAAGCCCTCGCGGCGCTATTGCTGTGCGCCACGGCCTTGCCGGCAATGGCGCAGGAATGCGGCGGCGACTTCGAAACCTGGAAGCAGGCTGTGGCGGCCGAAGCCAAGGCGGCTGGTGTCGGCGCTGTCGGCCTCGACGCGCTGGAGGATGCCGCCTTCGACCCGAGGGCGCTGGCGCGAGACCGCGCCCAGGGTGTCTTCACCCAGACCTTCATCGAATTCTCCAACCGCATGATCTCGGCCTACCGGCTGAAGCAAGGTGCGGCGAACATGAAGAAATACGCCGGTATCTTTGCTCGCGCCGACCAGCAGTTCGGCGTTCAGGCGCCTGTCATCACTGCCTTCTGGGCACTGGAAACCGATTTCGGCGCCGTGCAGGGCGATTTCCACACGCTGAGCGCGCTGGTGACGCTGTCGCATGATTGCCGCCGCCCGCAGCTGTTCCGGCAGCAACTCGTGCCGCTTCTGGAATTGATCGATCGCGGTGTGCTGCCGGCCGACGTCAAGGGCGCGTGGGCAGGCGAAATCGGTCAGACGCAGATCCTGCCTTCGGACTATCTTGCCCGTGGCGTTGATGGCGACGGTGACGGCAAGATCGACCTGCGCAACAGCGTGCCCGACGTGATCATGACCACGGGCAACAAGGTGCTGTCGCGCGGCTGGAAGCGCGACGAACCCTGGATCCAGGAAGTCCGTGTTCCCGAAGACATGCCCTGGGACCAGACCGGGCGCACCAACAAATTGCCGCTGACGCAGTGGGCGCAGTGGGGCGTCACCAATCCCGACGGCTCGCCGCTGGTCGACAAGGGCCTCAAGGCCGGACTGGCGCTGCCCATGGGCCGCAAGGGTCCCGCCTTCCTCACCTATGACAATTTCGACGTCTATCTCGAATGGAACCAGTCCTTCACCTATGCGCTGACGGCAGCCAACCTCGCCGCACGGCTGGCGGGCGCGCCGCCGATCGATCCGCGCAATCCCGAGCCGGGCCTCAACAACGAGCAGATGAAGGCGTTGCAGACCAAGCTCGAAGCCAGGGGCTACGATGTCGGCACGGTCGACGGCATTCTGGGCACCAACACGCGCGAAGCAATCCGCAAGGAGCAGACGCGGCTGGGCCTGCCCGTTGACGGCTGGCCGACGCCGGAGCTGCTGGGGAAATTATAAGGCAGTAGGCAGTAGAAGTTACTCGAAACCGGTGACCGCCACCCCTATTGCCAACTGCCTATTGCCTATTCCCTAATCCGCCATCGTCTCCAAACTTGCAAACCCTTCCGGCGCATCGCCCTCGTCGAAGGGTGTCGCCACCTCGACGAAGGTGTCGGGATAAAAGCCGTTGAAGCGGGTCCTCAGCGACAGCGAATAGGCGCCGATGTGGCCGATCTCGATCCAGTCGCCGGTGTCGACCGTTTCAGGCAGCCAGAACGGCCTGGACAGGATGTCGACGGAATCGCAGGTCGCGCCGCAGACCTTGAACGGCACGATGTTCTTTTCGGCGCCATTGCGGGTCCGGATCGCCGGATCGGGAATGAAGCGCGCCGGCAGCGTGATCTTGCCGGTCCAGGAATCCGACAGCGACGCCCAAATGCCGTCATTGATGTAGAGCCGCTTGCCCTTGCGCAGGAGCACGCGCACGATCAGCGACAGGCAGCGCGCCACGATCACCCTGCCCGGCTCCGCCACCAGCGGCATCTGGTCGAACTGGTATTCCTTCATGTCGCCGGACAGCCGCGACATGATCTGGCCGAGAGACGGCATCTCGATCTGCTTGCGGTTGGGGTCATGCCCGTATTCAGCCGGAAAGCCGCCGCCGACATCGAGCCCGGCGAGGTCGAAGGTCAGCCGGTTGCGCACCCAGTCGGCCGAGGCCAGCGCCCGCTCATAGGTGTCGGGGTCCTCGATCTGACTGCCGACATGGAAACACAGGCCGACCTTGTAGCCGGTGCGGTTCAGCCGCTCGGCGAGTTCCACGGCATAAGCTGGCCCGGCGCCAAACTTCTTCGACAGCTCGTAGGCCGCATGGCCCTTGGTCTGCACCCGCACGAAAACACTGATCGCGCCGGGGTCGATGTCGAGCGCCCGCACCACCCGTGTCAGCTTGGTGATCTCGTCCTCATGGTCGAGCGAAATGACGCGTATGCCGTATTTCTCCAGCGCCAGCTTGATGTCCGACTGCGCCTTGACCGGATGCATGTAGAGCATCTCGGCATCGGGAGAGACGGCGCGCACGGCGGCGAACTCGCCGGGCGAAGCGACGTCGAAAGCGGTGACGCCGGCATCGACCAGCGTCTTCAGTACGATCTGCTCGCCATTCGTCTTGACCGCATAGGCGGTCTTGCCGGGGAACATGCCCATGAACTGCCTGGCATCGGCCTTGAGCACCTGCGGGCGGAAGCAATAGACAGGATCGTCGGGGCGAAGCGCCAGAGCCGCTTCGCGTGCATTCTCGAATCGCTGCATTGACGAATCCTCGACTTCGGCTGTGCACAATTAATCCAAGCTAGCGGCTAATGAAAACAATTCTGTGTCTCGTGCGCTTGGCGCCGTGGCGCTAGATCTTTTTGATGGCGATGTTTGCCATCGATCAGGTTTCGGGTGGCGCTTGTCGCCGAACCCGATATGGCTTCTGCCTGGCTGACTGGCTCTCAGGCCATCTTGGGGAGGACCGATTCACATGGCGATAGCCGCGACTTCAGCGCCGCGCGGGCCGATGGCCCTCAAGGACTGGGGGCAATTGCTGCTGCTCGGCGCGATCTGGGGCGGCTCCTTCTTCTTCGCCCGCATCGCGGTGGCGGAGCTTCACCCACTGGTGCTGGTGCTGTTTCGCGTCGCCATCGCGGCAATCGCGCTGCAGCTCTATCTCGGCCTGCGCGGCCCCTCCTTCCGCCTCGCCCTTCCCCATGCCGGCATGTTCTTCCTCCTGGCCTTCACCAACAACGTCGTGCCCTTCTCGCTGATCTTCGCCGGCCAGACAGAGCTTGGCGCTGGTGTCGCCTCCGTGCTCAACGCAACGACGCCATTCTGGACGCTGATCCTTGCCAACGCGATGACATCGGACGAAAAGCTCTCCTGGAACAAACTGGCCGGCATTGGTCTCGGCGTCGCGGGCACCGCGGTCATGATCGGTCCCGGCCTGCTTGCTGGGCTTGGCGGCCCGGTCTGGGCCAAATTCGCCCTGATCGGCGCATCACTGTCCTATGCCGTCGCGCTGATGGTCGCCCGCCGGTTCAAGGGCGTGCCCTCGCCGGTCCTTGCTGCCGGGCAGATGACCGCTTCGACCATCATCATGATCCCGATCGTGCTCTTCACCCACGGGCCGGCCGGCCTGTTCTCGGCCTCGCCCCCGGTCTGGGCGGCGGTGCTGGCGCTGGCGCTCTTGTCCACCGCCTTCGCTTATATCCTCTATTTCAATCTCGTCGCCTCGGCCGGCGCCACCAACGCCTCGCTGGTGACGCTGGTCGTTCCGGCCAGCGCCATGCTGCTCGGATTCCTGTTTCTGGGCGAACGGCTGGAACTGTTCGAAATCGGGGGCGTGGTGCTGATCGCACTCGGCCTGATCACCATCGACGGGCGGGTGTTTGGAACACGGTAGCGCTGCCACAACACAATGGCGACACGCCGCCGCCATAATTTATTCACAGGTCTCTAGCGGGTTTTTGCCTAGAGGTTTCAACATCTAACGGCAAAAAACGAGTCGCAAACTTTGCATTCATGTCGCAATGCAGCACATTTTCCGCTTGCCTGTGGCACAAATGAACCTAGACTCCGGGCATAGCTCTTTAAGAGGAGGCTATGTCATGGGACTTACGAGGCCAATCAACGCATTGATGATTTGTGCTGCGTTTGCTTTCATCGGCGCCCTCATTATGGGCGTCCTTCCCTGAACCCGCCAAGCCGGGGAAGACCAGCACCAGATAGTTCAAACAATTCAAAAGGCCGGGTTTTTACCCGGCCTTTTGCTGTTCAGCAGTGCCTCATGCCGCGGCCGAGCCAGCCACCTCCGCCTCGTGCGAGCGGATGCCGATCATGTGGCAGATGGCAAAGACAAGGTCGGCACGGTTCATCGTGTAGAAATGGAAGTCGCCCACCCCGCGCTCGACCAGATCCAGCACCTGTTCGGCCGCCACCGCCGATGCCACCAGCGCATGCGTCTGCGGGTCGTTCTGCAGGCCGTCGAAGCGCTCGGCCAGCCATGCCGGCACCAGCGCGCCGCAACGCGCAGAGAAATTGGCGACCTGGGTGAAATTGTGCACCGGCAGGATTCCAGGCACGATCGGGATGTAGATGCCGGCGCGGCGCGCGCGCTCGACATAACGCTCGTAGAGATCGTTGTCGAAGAAGAACTGGGTGATCGCCCGCGTCGCGCCATTGTCGGCCTTGCGCTTCAGCATGTCGATGTCGGTGGCGAAATCGGGGCTTTCGGGGTGCTTCTCGGGATAGGCCGAAACCGAGATGTCGAAATCCCCGGCACCCCTGAGCGCCCCCACCAGTTCGGCGCCATTGGCGTAGCCGTCCGGATGCGGACGGTAGGCCGTGCCGACGCCGGCGGCCGGATCGCCGCGCAAGGCGACGAAGCGTTTCACGCCCATATCGGCGAATTCCTGGATCACCCCGTCGACCTGATGGCGGGCGGCGTCGACGCAGGTCATGTGCGCCGCCGGCGTCAAGCTGGTCTCCTTCAGGATGCGGTCGATCGTGCGCGCCGTCCGCTCGCGCGTCGAGCCGCCGGCGCCATAGGTCACCGAGACGAATTTCGGCTTCAGCGGCTCCAGCCTTGTCACCGTGTCCCAGAGCCTCGCCTCCATCTCGTCGGTTTTCGGCGGGAAGAATTCGAACGAAACCCGGACCTTGTCGCCAATGTCGGGCCGGCGGGAAAAACGGAACTGGTTCATCACGCGATTTCCCCTATCGAGCTCACTCTGGTCTGCTGGCTGGCGTTGGCGGGATCGGCGATCAGCAGGCGCCGGTCGCGGCCAAGCCAGAGCTTGACGGTGAGCCTGGCTTCGTTGCCGCCGCGCGGTTCGAACTCCTGGGCATCCTCGAGATCCAGGCCGGCCTCGGCGAACCACTCGCCGATCTGCCGGTCGGAAAAGCCAAGGCGCATATGCGCGTGCTCATCACGCAGGAATTCCAGCGTGTGCGGCGCGAAGTCGACGATGACCAGCCGGCCGGCCGGGCGCAGAAGCCGCGCCGCCTCACGGATGGCGCGGGCCGGATCGTCGAGATAGTGCAGCACCTGGTGAATGGTGACGAGATCGAAGGCATCGCGCTCGACCGGCGGCGAGAAGATATCGCCCTGCCGCACCTGCGCATTCGAAACGCCGGCCTTGTCGAGATTGGCACGCGCCACGGTCAGCATCTCGCGCGACATGTCGATGCCGACACCGCGCCGGTAGAGCGGCGAGAAAATTTCGAGCAGCCGGCCTGTACCGGTGCCCAGGTCCAGCATCGACTGGAACGGCCGCTTGCCGACCAGTTTCAGCATCGCGGCCTCGACGGCACGGTCCGGCACATGCAGCGAGCGGATATGGTCCCAACTCGCGGCATTCACCGAAAAATACTCCGCCGCCCGGTCCTGCCGCTTGCGCTTGACCGAGGCCAGGCGCTCGAGATCGCGTTCGACCTGCGGGTCGGCGCCGCGAATGCTGGAAACCAGGCTCAGCACGAAATCACGCGCCGAATCGATATCCGACAGACGGAAGAAGGCCCACGATCCCTCCTGGTAGCGGCCGATCAACCCGGCTTCCAGCAACAATTTCAGGTGCCGCGAGACACGCGGCTGCGACTGGCCGAGAATTTCGGTAAGATCGGAAACGGTGAGGTCGCCGCGCGACAGCAACGCCAGTATGCGCAGGCGGCTCGATTCGGCCGCCGCCTTCAACGTATCCACCATCGTATCGAGCGAGACATGCATCAGCGTATTCTCTTTGAAAAAAGATATAAACATATGTTTATGTCGATTTTTGAGGCCTTGCAAGAGCTATGTCGCTTCCGGACAAGAAAATGCCGCATGCGTGATTTCCGGGTGCATGTCGTCCAAAAATGTGTTGCGGTCTTTGGACCATGACTTGTACCAACCATGACTTGCACCAACACAGAGATCGACAGAATGACCGGGCCGCGTGAGATGTTCGAGTCGCGCGAAGGCGAGATCAGGCTGGAGCAGGATCCGGCAACGATGCCCGCGGATGGCGGCGTCGTTTTCATTGGCCGCATCGCCTCGCCATGGACGACACGGGAAAGCTGCCCGAAAAACATGCGCGCGGCGCGCGAGACCGGACAACCCGCGGTGCTGACCATCGATGCGGCCTATCGCGATGGCCTGCGCGGACTGGAACGAGCCAGCCATGTCATTGTCTTGTCCTGGCTGCATCACGCGCCGCGGAATCTGATCGTGCAGAAACCCCGCCATGCGTCTGATGCGAAAGGCGTATTCGGCCTGCGATCCCCTGCCCGGCCGAACCCGATCGGCCTGCATGTGGCCAGGCTCGTCGGGCTGGACATCGGCACCGGGCGCGTCGACCTCGACGCCATCGACGTGCTCGACGGCACGCCGGTCATTGACATCAAGCCTTACTTCGCCTCGACCGATGCCATGGCAGAGGCGACGATCGAAGGACGTGATGAACGATGACAGCGCCGACCGGCCGCCGCCGCGCCATCGCCAAGGCGCTGACCGCGCTCCTGCCGCTGGCGCCTTATGCCGACATGGAGAAGATCCGCGCCGACGCCGGCTCGGTGCACATGAAGACCTTGCCGCCGACGATCGCCGTCTGGCTGGCGACCATTGCCCATATCCGCCACAGCCATACCGACTACGAAAAGCTGCTGACGGAGGGCTACGACCGCGACTCAGCCCGTTTCTTCGTCATCGAGCAGACCAACATCATGCTTACGCGCTGGCGCGCGACCCGCTTGCTCGACGCCGACGAGGAGGATGAGTAGGGCTTGGTCCCCTGTTGCCGCGTCGGCACGACGATTGCATTGTAAGACTGGCCGTCCGCCTGGCCGACCCAGGCCCAGGACAGGTTTCCGTTGTAAATCCTGATCCTGATAGAGGACGAACAGCGCCGGATGGCTGGCCCTATGCCTTCCGACTGGGGCCGCTAGGCTGGTGGTCCGCCTTGTGCGAGAGGAGGCCTCGATGAGCCAGACAACGAAGATGCGGGATACACGGCGACTGCCCTCTGTCTCCGATCGGCATATCGACCCGCATGCCTATCCCGATGGCGTCGCCTTCCTCGATGGCCAGTACCTGCCGATGTCGCAAGCCAAGGTGTCGGTGCTGGACTGGGGGTTTCTGCATTCCGATGCCACCTACGACACGGTGCATGTCTGGAACGGCAGTTTCTTCCGTCTCGATCAACATCTCGACCGCTTCTTCGCAGGGCTGGAAAAACTGCGCATGACCATCCCGTTCGATCGCGATGGCGTGAGCGAAATCCTGCATGATTGCGTCGCGCTGTCTGGTCATCGTGCTGCCTATGTCGAAATGCTGTGCACGCGTGGCGCCTCGCCGACCTTCAGCCGCGACCCGCGCCAGGCGATCAACCGCTTCATGGCCTTCGCCGTGCCATTCGGCTCGGTCGCCAATGCCGGGCAGTTGCAGCGCGGCCTGCGCGTGGCCATCAGCGACAAGGTGCGCATCCCGCCGGCCTCGATCGACCCGGCGATCAAGAACTACCACTGGCTCGACCTGGTGCGCGGCCTCTACGACGCTTATGACCGTGGCGCCGAGACCGCCCTCATCCTCGACTTCAACGGCAATATCGCCGAAGGCCCGGGCTTCAACGTGTTCTGCGTCAAGGACGGCAAACTGTCGACGCCGGCCGTCGGCGTGCTGCCCGGCATCACCCGCCGTACCGTCTTTGATCTCTGCGGCGAGGAAGGGCTCATCGCAGAGGCCACCGATGTCAGCGTCGCCGCGCTCAAGGCGGCCGACGAGGTCTTCATCACCTCGACCGCCGGCGGCATCATGCCGGTGACGGAGATCGACGGCGCGGCGGTCGCCGGCGGCAAGGTCGGGCCGGTCACCAATCGGCTGATGACGCTCTATTGGCAAAAGCACGACGATCCAGCATGGTCGAGCCCGGTGCGCTATCCCTGATCAACCGGGAAGCCTGGTCAAAAAGATTTCGCCTCGCCTCTGGAAAATCGCGGAATAGGCCGTATATGCCCGAAAGCGGAGAAGCCTCCGCTTTCGCCAAAAATCACGCCCGCACGGGCAAGGATTCTACATCATGACAAACAAGGTTTGGTTCATCACCGGATCGTCGAAGGGCTTTGGCCGCGTCTGGGCTGAAGCCGCGCTGGCGCGTGGCGACCGCGTCGCCGCAACCGCCCGCGACGTCGCCACGCTCGCCGATCTCGTCGCGAAATATGGCGACAACATTGCCGCGATAAAGCTCGACGTCACCGACAAGAAAGCCGTCGATGCGGCAATTGCCGAGGCGCACAAGCGCTTTGGCCGGCTCGATGTCGTCATCAACAATGCCGGCTACGGTCATTTTGGCGCCATCGAGGAAGTGAGCGAACAGGAAGCCCGCGACCAGATCGAAACCAATGTGTTCGGCGCGCTCTGGGTCACCCAGGCCGCGCTGCCGATCATGCGGGCGCAGCGGTCCGGCCACATCATCCAGATCTCGTCCATCGGCGGCGTCAATGCCTTTGCCTCGCTCGGCCTCTACCATGCCTCGAAATGGGCGTTGGAAGCGTTCAGCCAGTCGCTGAGCCTCGAAGTCGCGGAATTTGGCATCCACGTGACGCTGGTCGAGCCGGGCGGCTTCTCCACCGACTGGGCCGGCCCGTCGGCCAAGGTCTCCAAAGCGATCGAGGCCTATGCGCCTGCTCGCGCCGCCATGGCGGAACGCCGCAGCCGCGCCGTGGCCGGCGATCCCGAGGCCACCGGACCGGCGATGCTGGCGATTGTCGATGCCGCCGAACCGCCGCTTCGGGTGTTCTTCGGCGACGGCGGCCTGCCGATGATCCGCCAGGAATACGCCAACCGCATTGCGCTCTGGGAAAAGTGGGACCACATTTCCGTTATGGCGCAAGGCGCCAACAGGAACCGCAAGGGCTAAGGCCCGGGTCTTGCTATGCCGCCCATGGGCGGCATAGCCCAACCTCGGCCGACAGGAAACGCGGGCGCTACGCGCGATAAATCCACTGCTCGGGCACCCGCACAGAAATCTCCTCACCGGCCCTGATCGTTCCCGGCTTCTCGACCCAGGCGACGACGCCGCGCAGTCGTTTGGCCGCTTTCGGGAACAACAGCGCGCCGGCTTCAACGTCAGCCATCCCGACGTTTTCAGCGATCGATCGCCCGGCGATGCGGCACGGTCCGTTCTGGGCATCGACCTTCAGGGTCACGCCACCCTTGAAGAACAGCAGCGTGCCGGCCGGCAGCATCGACAGATGCGGCACGCCTTCGATCACCAGATTGGCGCCGATCCACTCCGGCTTGATTTCGGCGAGCCCCATCCGTTCGGCGACGATGGCCAGTTCATCCGTGGCGACGATCGACAGTTGCCGTTCGTTGCGCATTTCGGTGCCGCGCGGATACCAGGGTTCGCGCCCGCCCGAGCGTCGCGTTGGCCCGGCGTGGAAATCGCCTGAAATGCCGTCGAAGCCCAACCGCAATTCCTCCGCCGGACGCGTCTGGAAATGATCCGCCGGCGCGAGATAGAGCGCCGCCGCGCGAGCAGAAAGCTTCTTCGCCGGGATGATTTCGACCGGCTTCTCGGCCTCGGGGAAAAGATCCAGCATGGTGTTCCGTCCTTTCGTCATCCGGGAATTATCCGGACACCCCTCCATGCGTCCAGTCGAAAGTGCTGATCGTCGGATCAACGTCACCGATGCGATTGCGATCACGAGTTTCTTACCTACCGTCGATCGCAGGCGGGATTGCCGCCATGCCGTGCCGGCCCCATGGTGACGCGCGGACAGGTCTGCGGAGGTTACCATGCGTCCCGGAACGGTAATCGTGCTGCTTTGGCTGATCTGGGTGGTGTCATGGGCGGCTGCCGCCTTCTGGGCGGATCCGGTGGCCAAACGTGCCGACCTTGGGTCGGAGATGCGCTACCGGATGGTGATGGTGTTTGGCGCGGTCCTGTTCCTGCTTCCGGCACACAATTATTATGGGCGCCTGCGACTGTGGGTTCCCGATCTTGCCGTGGCCTGGATATGTGTTGTGCTGATCGCTGTCGGCTTCGGCTTCTCGTGGTGGGCAAGGCTGCATCTTGGCCGTCTCTGGTCGGGCAATGTCACCGCCAAGGCAGGGCACCGTGTCGTCGACAGCGGCCCCTACAGCCTCGTTCGCCATCCGATCTACACAGGATTGCTTCTGGCGATTCTTGCCACCATGGCGGCAAAAGGAACTGTCTGGGGCATTGCCGGCGCGCTCCTGCTCATCATCGGCATCGTCATGAAGGCAAAGCTCGAGGAGCGTTTCCTGCGCGGCGAACTCGGAACCGCCTATGACGACTATGCCAGGCGTGTGCCGATGCTGGTGCCGTTCGCTCCCGCCTGACGCGCGGCCGGAGCACCCCGCAAGTCAGAGCATCCTCAGCAACGCGCCGCCTATCGAATACCCCGCGCCAAAAGCGCAGATCAGGCCGAAATCGCCGGGCTTCATGTCGGCATGGTTTTCCGACAGCGCGACGATGGCGCCGGCGCCCGCCGTGTTGCCGAGTCGCTCCAGCACCATCGGCGCGCGGTCGTGGCCGACTTCGTGGCCGAACGCCAGCTTCAGGATCATCGCGTTCATGCGCGCATTGGCCTGGTGCAGCCAGAAGCGGCGGACGGCCTGCGGCGTCAGTCCATGTTCGGCCAGGAATTCGACGATGAATTTGTGCCCGGCGACAGTGACTTCCTTGAACACCTTGTTGCCGACCTGCTTGATCAGATTGCCCTCCAGGTTGATCATGTAGGGATCGTCCTGGGCGGTGCGGGTGTGGTAGCCAAGATTGGTGCGGATGTTGTTCGACATCTGCGTCCAGATGCGGGTGTCGAGCACCTCGAAGCATTCCGGCCGCTTTTCGCCCAAAGCGAGCCCCTCCACCACCATCGCCACCGAAGCGTCGCCGAAGATGAAATGCGTCTGCCGGTCGCGGAAATTGAGATGGCCGGTAATGATCTCGGGCGTGGCGACCAGAATGCGCTTGTGCGCGCCCGAGCGCACCAGATTGACCGCCATGTGCAATGCCGCCGCCGCCGACGAACAGCCAAGCCCCATATCGAAGCCGGCCCCCTTGGTGCCCAATGCCTCCTGCATTTCAATGGCGATGGCCGGATATGGCCTTTGCTGATGCGAGGACGAGCAGATCACCAGATCTATCTCCGACGGGTCGATGCCGGCATGGGCGATCGCCTTCCTGGCCGAAGCGATGCCGAACTCGGCCTGCAGCGACAGGACGTCATCCGGCCGCGCCGGAATGCGCGGTGCCATGCGGGTTGGGTCGAGAATGCCTTCGCGTTCGATCACATGGCGGCTGCGCACGCCGGAAGCATGGACGATGAAGTCTGCGTCCGACTTCTGCAGCAGCGTACCGCCCGTGGCCTGGCGCCGCTCATTCTCGGTGTCGACCCAGCTGTTGAAGCTTTCGACCAGCTCTTCATTGGTGATGACAGGTTGAGGAATTTCAGCGCCGATGCCGCTGATGATGACGCGATGCATATTTCAGTCCGTCCCATCCGCAGGCCTTGCGGCTTCATGTGAGCGCCGAAACGCTTCGGCGCAACACTTTTCTCACTTCGCCGGTTTACGCCGGCTTAAACCAAAGATTTACGCCTACGTAAACCTGACTTCACCAGGCGGACGCTTGAGAACAGGAGCGGCGTGTAGTTCTCGTACCTGGCAGCGGACGCGCAGGAGGCCGCCGTTTGCAGGCGAGCGCCATCCGAATCTCGACATACCCTATCCGGCCCGCTTGGCGACAATGAAGATGCGGGGGAAACGCAGCAGCACCTTGCCGTTCGCGGTGTTGGGATAGGCCTTGGCGATCCTGGCCGTGTAGCTGTCGAGGAACAGTTTGCGCTCGTGCCCGTCAAGCGGATCGAGGAACGGCTTCAGCCCGGTTGCCTTCACCCAGTCGACGATCGCCTCGGCATCGGCCAGCGGATGGTTGTAGATGGTATGCCAGATATCGACCCTGTCGCTGAGCGGTGACAACAGGTCGTAATAGAACGACACCGAAGGCAGCGGCGCGCGCGCCGCCCCCTTCATCTTGGCGGCAAACGGCATTTCGGCGGCGGTCTCACGCATCAGGCGGTGGGAGTCCTCGCCCATATTGTCGGGCATCTGTACGGCAAGCGCGCCACCGGGAGCAAGAAAACCCATCAGCCGCTGGAACACCGCAGGATGTTCCGGCAGCCACTGGAACACCGCATTGGCGAAAATGACGTTGACCGGCTCGGCCGGTTGCCATGTGGAGGCGTCCGCCAGATCGAAACTGACGCCGGGCAGGCGCGCCCTCGCCTTTTCGATCATGTCGGGGGAGGTATCGAAGCCGCTGACCTCGGCATCCGGCCAGCGCTGGACCAGGAGCTCGGTCGAATTGCCCGGCCCGCAGCCGATGTCGACGACGCGGCGCGGAAAATCGACCGGCACCTGGGCCGCGAGATCACGCGCCGGCCGGGTGCGTTCGTCCTCGAATTTCAGATATTGGGCGGCGGACCAGTCGGCCATCTGAGCTCCTCATATCGCCTTGAGAATTCGCCGCCCAGTGCCCCCTTACCGCGTCAGCCGCTTGTGCGTCATGCGGTGCGGGGCTGCCGCTTCGGCGCCGAGGCGGCGCAGCTTGTCCTTCTCGTACTCCTCGAAGTTGCCCTCGAACCACTCGACATGCGCGTCACCCTCGAAGGCGAGCATATGGGTGGCCATGCGGTCGAGGAACATGCGGTCGTGGCTGATGATGACGGCACAGCCGGCATAGGCTTCCAACGCGTCTTCCAGCGCGCTCAGCGTCTCGGTGTCGAGATCGTTGGTCGGCTCGTCGAGCAGCAGCACATTGCCGCCGGTCTTGAGCATCTTTGCCAGGTGCACGCGGTTGCGCTGGCCGCCCGAGAGGTTGCCGACCTTCTGCTGCTGGTCGCCGCCGCGGAAGTTGAAGGACGAGCAGTAGGCGCGGCTGTTGACCTCGTGCTTGCCGAGCTTGATGACTTCGGCGCCGCCGGAGATTTCTTCCCACACCGTCTTGTTCGGATCGAGCGCGTCACGGCTCTGGTCGACATAGCCGAGCTTGACCGTCTCGCCGATGCGGATCGAGCCCGCATCCGGCTTCTCCTGGCCGGTGAACGTCTTGAACAGCGTCGTCTTGCCGGCGCCGTTCGGGCCGATGACGCCGACGATGCCGCCCGGCGGCAGCCTGAATGACAGGTTCTCGATCAGAAGCTCGTCGCCGAAGCCCTTGCTGAGGTTCTCGACCTCGATGACGACATTGCCCAGCCGCTCGCTCGACGGGATGACGATCTGCGTGTCGGTGGGCTTGCGGTTCTGCGACTGCTCGACCAGTTCCTCATAGGCCTTGATACGCGCCTTCGACTTGGTCTGGCGCGCCTTTGGCGAGGACTGGATCCATTCGCGTTCGCGCCAGATCGACTTCTGTCGGGCGTCGTCCTCGCGGCCTTCCTGGATCAGGCGCTTGGCCTTGGCGTCTAGATATCTGGTGTAGTTGCCCTCGTACGGAATGCCGCGACCACGATCGAGTTCGAGGATCCAGCCGGTGACATTGTCGAGGAAGTAGCGATCGTGGGTGATGATCAGCACCGAGCCCGGATAGTCGCGCAGGTGCTTTTCCAGCCACGCCGTGGTCTCGGCGTCGAGATGGTTGGTCGGTTCGTCGAGCAGCAGCAGATCAGGCTGCTGCAGCAGCAGCCGGCAGAGCGCCACGCGGCGACGCTCGCCGCCCGACAGGTTGGTCACCTCGGAATCGCCCGGCGGGCATTGCAGCGCGTCCATCGCCATCTCGACCTGCTGCTCGAGATCCCACAGGTTCAGCCGGTCCATCTCGTCCTGGAGCTTTGCCGACTCGTCCGCCGTCTCGTCGGAATAGTTCATCATCAGCTCGTTGTAGCGCTCGATGATGGCTGTCTTCCTGGCGACGCCGTCCATGACGTTTTCCATCACGGTCTTGCTGTTGTCGAGCTGCGGTTCCTGCGCCAGGTAGCCCACGGTCGCGCCCTCGGCCAGCCACGCCTCGCCCTGGAACTCCTTGTCGAGCCCGGCCATGATGCGCAGGATGGTCGACTTACCCGAGCCGTTCGGCCCGAGAATGCCGATCTTGGCGTCCGGATAGAAAGACAGATAAACGTTATCGAGCACCTTCTTGGTGCCATAGGCCTTCGACAGGCCGGACATGTGATAGATGAACTGGCGTGCCACGCGCGCTTTCCCTGAAACTGACTGAATTGTCGATCTGAATGGAGGTTGGCCGCTATGTAGGCGATGCGGCGGCGAACGGCAATCGCTTTTGCGGGCCAGGCACACGGGGAAGTGGCCGCCGAGAGACGACGTTTCTGCCGGACACACCCCTGCTGAAGGCTTCGATTACCCTTCCGCATCTGTCCGCGACTGGCACGCCGGCTTACCGGAAGCGGCGGTCCAGCGCTTACTGGAAGCCGATCGGATCGACCGTGCCCACTGGGCAGCCGGCCTTGTTGGTGGGAACCGATGCCAGCAGCAGGTCCTTCAGCGAACTGGAGGGACCGATCGGGCCGGCGAGGCCGAGCGTCAGTTCGCCGATCAGCCGCCGGCCGCTCGACGGATCGATGACGCAGGAAACGCGCACCCGATCCCCTGCCCCCGAGCCGAAGGCCTGGTCGAAGGCGCTGCGGATCTGGTCGGCCGTCAGTTTGCCGCCGATGTTCTTGGTAAAGAGATCGCGCACAGGCGAGCTGTTCACTTCGCGCATCAGGCTGAGTGCGTCGGAAAAATACTCCTGCTGGTTCTTGCCGTAGCAGGTGCCGTGTTTGATCCATTCATGCCGCTCGAGCTTCGAGGCGGTGCCCGGCATCACCTTGTCGAGCTCCGCGCGGGTGCCGGCGTCAAGGTTGACCGGCGGCAGGTCCTGCCAGTGGGCAGGATTGTCGTTGGCCTTGTCGCCGGCCGAAACCTGGCAATAGAAATTGCCGTTCGGCTGTGGCCACAGGCCGTGCAAGGTGAAATTGGTGGCGTCGAATTCGCTCGGATTCTGCGCCCTGCATTCGGCCTTGTTCGACTTGGTCTCGCAAAAGGCCGGCTGCCAGCTCAGCGCGAAGACATATTCGGGTTTTCCCGAAGCCGCCGGCTTGTCTTGCCTACCAGGAGCCGCCGGAACCGTCGCGGCGCTGCTGCCCGAGAGATGGCCACAACTGACCTTCACCCAGCGACGCTCCGGGTCGGCGCCGGGCACCTGGATCAGATAGTGCGTCGGCGCATCCTTGTTGCCGGCAAGCAGTTGATAGCCCTGTCCAGCATCGGTCGAGACATTGCCAGGGTTCTTGCCGTTCTTGATAGCCTGCGTTGCCGGACAGGCCGCGTCGGCAACGAAAGTGCCGCTCAGCTTGACGTCGGCACGCGCTGCACTGGCCAGCGATGCCGCCAACAAGGCCAATCCGAAAACAACACCAATGCGCATAAGAATCCCCGCTGAAGCAAATGGGTGACAGACTGCCGCTGTCTCCATGTCAGAATTGCGATATTTTGCTGGCCAAACGCAAGAAACATCGTTGGGCAAAAAGTGGTTGGTGTGGATTGACGCAAAACCGGCGGCAGGCGCACACAGGTCAGACGCCATGAGGCGAACCGGGGGTGGAAACCAGCCTGCATGCCATTCAACCAGCAACGCCTGGTCCGCTCGCCGACCGGCGCCGAGCTCAACCTCTTCGTCAGGCAGGCCGATGGCCGGCCGCGCGCGGTCGTCCAGATCAATCATGGACTGGCCGAGCATGCCGCGCGCTATGCTCGCTTTGCCGATTTCCTTGGCTCGCGCGGATTCCACGTCTATGCCCATGATCATCGCGGCCACGGCCAGACCAAGGCGCCGGACGCGCCGCTCGGCAGATTCGCCGACAGGGATGGACCGGCCAAGGTGATCGCCGATGTCGATGCCGTCCACGATCTGATCGCCGGGGAACGCCCAGGCCTGCCGGTCATCCTCTTCGGCCACTCGATGGGCGCGTCCGTGGCGCTGAATTTCCTTTTGGGCCATTCATCCCGCATCCATGCCGCCGCGATCTGGAACGGCAATTTTTCGCAAGACCTGCTTGGACAGCTGGCGCTCGGCATCCTTGCCTGGGAGCGGATGCGGCTGGGCTCGGACGTTCCGTCGCGGCTGCTGCCGAAACTCACCTTCCAGGCCTGGGGCAAGGCGGTGCCCAATCATCGTACACCGTTCGACTGGCTGTCGCGCGACGAGGCGGAGGTGGCGAGATACATCGCCGATCCGCTGTGCGGCTGGGATGCCTCTATCTCGATGTGGCGCGACGTGGTCTCGATGGCGCTCAATGGCGGCAAGGATGCCGGCTTCGTCGGTGTCCGGCGCGACCTTCCCGTCGCCATCGTCGGCGGTGAGAAAGACCCCGCCTCGGACTATGGCAAGGGCATCACCCATCTCGCCAACCGCATGCGCAAGATGGGTTTTTCGAATCTCGTATCAAAGGTTTACGCCGACACTTGTCACGAAAGCCTGAACGAGGTGAACCGCGACATCGTCATGGACGATTTCGCGGCCTGGGCAGATAGCGTCCTGAAAGCGTGACCGAGCCAGTTCGGTGGCCCATTGCAAGGGCCGTGACAGCCGCCGCCGGGCTTGATAGAGGCTCTGTTTTCGCAGCAATCACGGTGATTGCGGCAACCACGGTGATTTATGGCTGAGCCCCCGCTGAAAGGCGTCCGCGTCGTCGAACTCGCCCGCATCCTCGCCGGGCCCTGGGCCGGGCAATTGCTTGCCGATCTCGGCGCCGATGTCATCAAGGTGGAAAGCCCCGATGGCGGCGACGACACCCGCAAATGGGGCCCGCCCTTCGTCATGAGCCATGACGGCGAGAATCTGTCGGCCGCGTATTATCATTCCTGCAATCGCGGCAAGCGCTCCATCGCCATCGACTTCTCGACGCCCGACGGCGCCGAGACCGTGCGCCGGCTGGCCGCGACGTCGGATGTGCTGATCGAGAACTTCAAGCTCGGCGGCTTGAAGAAGCATGGGCTCGATTATGACAGCCTGCGCAAGATCAACCCGCGCCTGGTCTACTGCTCCATCACCGGCTTCGGCCAGGATGGACCCTATGCGCCCCGCGCCGGCTACGATTTTATCATCCAGGCCATGGCCGGCATGATGTCGATCACCGGCGAGGCCGGCCGCGAGCCGCAAAAGGCCGGCGTCGCCATATCGGATCTCTTCACCGGTCTTTATTCGGTCGTCGCCATCCAGGCAGCCCTGCGCCATGCCGAGCAGACCGGCGAGGGCCAGCACATCGACATGGCGCTCTTCGACACTCAGATCTCGGCGCTCGGCAACCAGAACCTCAACTATCTCGTCTCCGGCAAGTCGCCGGTGCAGATGGGCAATGCGCATATGAACATCGCCCCTTACGAAGTGCTTCCGGTCAGGGACGGCCACATCATCCTTGCCGTCGGCAATGACGGCCAGTTCGCCAAATTCTGCGCCGCCGTCGGACTGGACGATTTGCCTGCCAATCCCGACTTCGCCACCAACCCCGCCCGCGTCGCCAACCGCGTGAAGCTGCGCGAGCGCATCGTCGAGGCGCTGAAGTCTCTCGACCGCGATCCGCTGCTGGCAAAGCTCGAAGCGGCAAGCGTGCCGGCGAGCCCAATCAACACGATCGGCCAGATGTTCGCCGACCCGCAGACGATCGCGCGCGGCATGCGGCTCGACCTCGACGACGGCCATGGCAACCTGCTGCCCTCGGTACGCGCCCCGATGGTGATGTCCGGCACGCCGCTGGTCTATGAGCGCCCCTCGCCGCGCCTTGGCGAACACACAAAAGAAATCCTTGCCGAACTGGAGAGGTCTGGAGAATGAAGACCGGCGGACAACTGATCGTCGACGCGCTCGAAGCCAACGGCACCGACCGCATCTATTGCGTGCCCGGCGAATCCTACCTCGCGGTGCTCGACGCGCTGCATGATTCAGCGATCCGCACCATCGTCTGCCGTCAGGAAGGCGGTGCGGCGATGATGGCCGACTGTCACGGGCGCCTGACCGGCAAGCCCGGCATCTGCTTCGTCACCCGCGGCCCCGGTGCCACCAATGCGTCGGCCGGCATCCACATCGCTATGCAGGATTCGATTCCGCTCATCCTCTTCATCGGCCAGGTCGCCAGCCACGCCAAGGAGCGCGAGGCGTTCCAGGAAGTGGATTATAAGAGGTTCTTCGGCGACATCGCCAAATGGGTGGTCGAGATCGACGACGCGTCGCGCATCCCCGAATTCGTCACCCGCGCCTTCGCGGTGGCGACATCGGGTCGTCCGGGCCCGGTGGTCATCTCGCTGCCGGAGGACATGCTGACCAGCGTCGTCGAGGCGCCTGCCGCCTTGCCGCACACGCCGGTCGACACCCGTCCGGGCGAGGCAGAGCTCGATGCGCTGGAGACGCTGCTCAGCACCGCCAAGCGCCCGTTCGTCATTCTCGGCGGCACGCGCTGGGACGAGGAAGCAGTGGCGCGGATGCGCGGCATCGCCGAGGCGTGGTCGCTGCCGGTCGGCTGTTCCTTCCGCCGCCAGATGCTGTTCGACCATCTGCACCCGAACTATGCCGGCGATGTCGGTATCGGTATCAACCCGAAGCTTGCCACCGCCATCAAGCAGGCCGATCTCGTTCTGCTGATCGGCGGTCGTATGGGCGAGATGCCTTCGTCGGACTACACACTGCTCAAAAGCCCCTACCCGGACCAGACGCTGGTGCATGTCCATGCGGACGCCGGCGAACTTGGCCGCGTCTACCGGCCGACGCTGGCCATCAACGCCTCGCCATCCGCCTTTGTCGAAGCCTTTGCCAGCCGCAAGCCGGCCTCCGAGCCGGTATGGGCGGCCGAGACGCCAAAACTGCATGCGGCCTATCTCGACTGGTCGACGCCGCCGGAAAGCGGCCCTGGCCCGGTCCAGATGGGCCCGATCATGAATTATCTGGAAAAGATGCTGCCGGAAGACGCCATCCTCACCAACGGCGCCGGCAACTATGCCACCTGGGTGCATCGCTTCCACCGCTTCCGCCGCTTCGGCACGCAGGCGGCGCCGACGTCGGGCTCGATGGGCTATGGCACGCCTGCCGCGGTCGCAGCCAAGGAGCTGTTTCCGGAACGCACCGTGGTCGCGTTTGCCGGCGATGGCTGCTTCCTGATGAACGGTCAGGAATTCGCCACCGCCGTGCAGTACGACCTGCCGATTGTCGTCGTGGTCGTCAACAATGGCATTTACGGCACCATTCGCATGCATCAGGAGCGCGAATATCCTGGCCGCGTGGTTGCGACCGAACTCAAGAACCCCGACTTCGCGTCGCTGGCCCGAGCCTATGGCGGCCATGGGGAGACGGTGGAGAAGACGTCCGATTTCGCAGCCGCCTTCGAGCGTGCGCGCGCCAGCGGCAAGCCGTCGGTCGTCGAAATCCGGCTCGATCCGGAGGCGATCACACCGACCCGGACGATGACCCAGATCCGCGACAGGAGCTGAAGCGAAGGCAGCCTGCTGCCTTTCGCCGGCCGTGCTGAGCTAAGGACTCGTTTGGCGAAAGGGGCGGTGCGCCGCCCCTTCTGACCGCGCTACATCGCCTTCTCGATCTGACCGCGGATCTCGCCGTCCTTGTTGGCGGCGGTGTGGACGTTAACGTAGTATTTGCCGGCCTCAAGGTCAGCCGCTTGCGCATCTGTGAGCGTCGCCGATCCCTTGATCGGGCTCTTGAGCTTGCCCTTGAACGGGATTACCGGCGCGGCATTCTCGCCCATCCCCGCGGGGCCGTGAATGTGCGCGGCCGTCGCCGGTCCGCTGAGACCGGAATATTTGACGTTCCAGCTTAGCTTCTTCTTGGTGGTGTCGAAGGTCAAGGTGGCAGTCCCCTTGCCCTTGGTGGTGACGGGAGGGCTCTGCTGGCCGCCATCGAGCGTTGCCTTGTACTTCACCATTTCGGCCATGGCCGGCGATGCGAATAGAAAGGCGGTCGAAATGGCCAGCGCGGAAAGCACCGGCATGAAGGATTGTCTGCGCATTTTCCTAGGACCTCCGTTGGATGTTCATCCTCGCGGCTCTCCACGCGTGGATGCACCAGCACAACGGTCGGGTGGCCCAAAGTATCCCTCGGGGCACATTTTTTTGATGTCTGATCAAAAAGGGGCGGTCACCCGCCCTTTCAAGACGCGCGGAAGGACAACGCTCAGACGGCGGCCAGAGCCTGCGCAAGGTCGGCGATCAGGTCATCCGGGTGCTCGACGCCGATCGACAGCCTGACCGTGCTCTCCAGAACGCCGATGCGCTGGCGCACGTCGAAGGGAATGCCCGAATGGGTCATGGCGGCTGGATGGCTGGCCAGCGATTCCGTGCCGCCGAGGCTTACCGCCAGCTTGAAGATCTGCAGCCCGTTGAGAAAGGCGAAGGCCGCCTTCTGTCCGCCCCTGATGTCGAAGGAGAAGGTCGAACCGGCGCCGCTGCATTGCGCCCGATAGACGCGGGCGGCAGGCGTGTCCTCGCCGAGGAACGGCAGATAATGCACCTTCTCCACCTTGGGATGCTCTTGCAGGAATCCGGCAATCAGGCGGGCATTGTCGTTCGCCCGTTCCATGCGGATCGACAGCGTTTCCAGCGAGCGGCCGAGCATCCAGCAGGAATGTGGATCAAGCTGCGTGCCGATCGCGCCACGCAGAGCTTTGATCGGCTTCGTGACCGCCTTGCCGCCCATGACGCCGCCCGCGATCAGGTCGGAATGGCCGCCGACATATTTGGTCAGCGAATAGACGGAAACATCGGCGCCGTGCTCGATAGGCCGCTGGAAGACTGGACCGAGCAGCGTATTGTCGCAGGCTATGATCGGCGTCGATCCTTGCCTTGCGCCGATCTCGTCGGCGACCTTCCGCATCAGCGCGATATCGACCAGGCTATTGGTCGGGTTCGACGGCGTCTCGATCAGGATAACCGACACACGGCCCTTCGCGGTCGCCGCATCGGCCGCCACGCGCACCGCCGCCTCGTCGACGCCATCCGCGAAGCCGACCGCGCCGATGCCGAAGCCGGCAAGCGTGCGCGTCAAAAGCGTCTCGGTGCCGCCATAGAGCGGCTGCGAATGCAGGATCACGTCGCCGGGGCGGGCATAGGCAAGCAGCGTCGTCGCGATCGCCGACATGCCGGAAGAAAACAGGATGCAGGCATCCGTCCCCTCATAGACGGCGAGCCGGTCCTCGACGATCTCGCTGTTGGGATGATTGAAGCGCGAATAGACAAGGCCCGACGCCGTGCCGCTCGGCGGCTCCTTTCGGCCGGACGTGTAGTCGAAGAAATCACGCCCCTCCTCCGCCGATTTGAACACGAAGGTCGACGTCAGGAACACCGGCGGCTTGACCGCGCCCTCCGACAGCTGCGGATCGAAGCCATAGCTCAGCATCAGCGTTTCGGGATGAAGCTTGTGGTTGCCGATATGGGTTTTCGAAGGACGCGGCGCGGTCATGATGTTCCCTGTTTTTTCGAGACGTGTGGCGGCAATTTATGCGATCCCCACCACGCAGTCCTTGCTATTTTTGGACCCCCATGGCTGCACTATCGCAATGAATCGCCTGGAGACACCAAAAGTGCGGCAGAAAATAGCTGATGATTTCGACCGCAAGATCCTGCATGAACTGCGCGCCGATGCGCGTATCACGAACAACGAGTTGGCGGAGCGCATCGGCCTGTCGCCGTCGCCTTGTCTCAGGCGCGTGCGGCGGCTGGAGGAAGCCGGAATTATCAAGGGCTACACGACGCTGGTCGATCCGGCTGCCTTTGGCTGGACCATGGTCGCCATCGCCACCATAAGGCTCGGCCGCCAGAACGAGGACGAGATCGTCATGTTCGAGGAAGCGATCCGCGGGTGGGACGAAGTGCTGGAATGCCACCTCGTCACCGGCTCACGCGACTATGTGCTCAAGGTTGTGACCGGCGGCCTCGACCAGTATGAGCGCTTCATCAAGGAAAAGATCGCGCGGCTGAAATGCGTCGCCTCGATCGAGACCAGTTTTGTCATGAACACCATAAAGGAACGGCGCCTCTGACCCTTGGTCGGAGGCGCCGCTCTGAAGATCGATCGTAGCGGGACTACGCTTACTTCACAGCCTTGTCGGTGATGGCGGTGGTGTAGGCGCCGGTCGGCTCCTTGGTGATGATCTTCTGGTCGAGCAGGGCCTTGGCGGTGCGCTCGTAAGCCGCGGGGATCAGCTTGCCGTCCGCATTGTCGATCAGCTTGGCCACTTCCTTCATCATGAACTTCTGGTGGTTCTCGTCCTGACCGCCATTGTCCACGACGATGCCGGCCGCCTCGTCGGTGTTCTCGGTTGCATATTTCCAGCCCTTCATCGAGGCGCGCACGAAACGCACCATCTTGTCGGCGAAAGCCGGATTCTTGAGCTTGTCCTCAAGCGTGTAGAGCCCGTCCTCCAACAGGTCGTTGCCCATGGCCGAATAGTTGAAGACGATCAGGTCCTCGGGCTTGTAGCCGGCATCCAGCACCTGGCCGTATTCGTTGTAGGTCATCACCGAGATGCAGTCCGCCTGCTTCTGGATCAGCGGCTGCACGTCGAAGCTCTGCTTCAGCACGGTGACGCCGTCGGGGCCGCCATCGGTCTTGAGACCGATCTTGTTCATCCAGGCGTAGAACGGATATTCGTTGCCGAAGAACCAGACGCCGAGCGTGTGGCCCTTGAAATCGGCCTCGGTCTTGATCGGTCCGTTCTTCGGGCAGACCAGTTCCATGCCCGCCTTCTTGAAGGGCTGGGCGATGTTGACCAGCATCACGCCCTTGTCGCGGGCCGCGAGCGCCCCGCCCATCCAGTCGACGATGACATCGGCGCCGCCGCCGGCAATCACCTGTTCGGGCGCGATATCAGGGCCACCCGGCTTGATGTCGACGTCGAGGCCTTCAGCGTCATAGAAGCCCTTGGCCTTGGCCACATAGTAGCCGGCGAACTGGGCCTGCGTGACCCATTTCAACTGCAACGTCACCTTGTCGGCGGCGATTGCCTGGAACGCGGCCAGCGAAAGCGCGCCGGCCAGAAGTGGAATAAGAAGTCTTTTCATTTTTTTACCCTCTGAAGTTAGTGCCCTGAACCCACCGCCCCTATCCACCACGGACAGAGGGATGCCAAAACGTGACGGCCCTTTCGACAAGGGCGACCACGCCATAAAAGACCGAACCCGCAAGTGCTGCAACTGCGATTTCAGCCCACACCATGTCGATGTTCATCCGCCCGACCTCGGTCGAGATACGGAAGCCCATTCCGACGACGGGCGTGCCGAAGAACTCGGCGACGATGGCGCCGATCAGCGCCAGCGTCGAGTTGATCTTCAGCGCGTTGAAGATGAAGGGAGCGGCGGCCGGCAGCCTGAGCTTGATCAGCGTCGGCCAGTAGCCCGACGCATAGGTGCGCATCAGGTCGCGCTCCATATGGCCCGACGCGGCAAGCCCGGCGACCGTGTTCACCAGCATCGGGAAGAAGGTCATGATGATGACCACGGCTGCCTTGGACTGCCAGTCGAAGCCGAACCACATGACCATGATCGGCGCCACGCCGATGATGGGCAGCGCGGAAACCATATTGCCGATCGGCAGCAGGCCACGCCGCAGGAACGGCACCCGGTCGGCTAGGATCGCGGTGATGAAACCGGCGCCGCTACCGACGACGTAACCGAAAAGCACCGCCTTGAAGACGGTCTGGCGGACATCGGCACCGAGTATCGGCAGCGAGTTGACAATGCGCACGCCGACGGCGCTCGGCGGCGGCAGCAGGATGAAGGGAATGCCGGCGCCCCGGGTCACCGCCTCCCAGATGATCAGGATCCAGGCGCCGAAAATGGCGGGAATGATCAGGCGCAGCAGGTTCCGGGACCAGCCTGTCGTCGGACGAAGCCCGGACAGCACCGCCACGCAACGCCATCCGAGCAGCCAGGCCGCGATGAGCAGCAGAAAATACGGCGCCAGTGCCGTGCCTTCGAAACCGGCAATGCCCGAGATCAGCAGCCAGGCGACGAGATGGGCGCCGACGAACAGCACCACGGCCTCGCCCAGCGATGGCAACCTGACCATCGAGATCAGCGCCGCCACGATCGCCAGGCCGAGCATCAAACCCTTCGTCCCGAGATAGGGATAGTTGACACTGGCAGCCGGATCCGCGAGTGCTGCCGCCTCGGGCTTCGACATCGCGCCAAGCGTGACCGCGATCAGACACAGCACGATCGCCAGCACGGCTTGCCAGGAGGGTTTTACCCAGCTCATGCCGGCCTCCCGCCCATGGCGCGGTCGACGAGGCGGCCGGCGATGCCGACCACCATGACCAGAAGCGCCGCCACCATCGAACCGGCGACCAGCGCCGACCAGATGTCGATGGACTGGCTGTAATAGGCGCCGGCGAGCAGTTTGGCGCCGATGCCGGCGACAGCACCGGTCGGCAGTTCGCCGACGATGGCGCCGACCAGGCTTGCCGCCACCGCCACCTTCATCGAAGTGAAAAGGAACGGCACAGAGGCCGGGACCCGCAACTTCCAGAAGGTCTGGGCGCGGCTGGCATTATAGGTGTGCATCAGGTCGAGATGCATGATCTCCGGCGAGCGCAGCCCCTTCACCATGCCCACCGTCACCGGGAAGAACGACAGATAGGTCGAGATCAGCGCCTTCGGGACCAGGCCGGTGATGCCGACCGCCGCCAGCACGACGATGATCATCGGCGCCACCGCCAGGATCGGAATGGTCTGCGAGGCGATGATCCAAGGCATAAGGCTACGGTCGAGCGTCGCCACATGCACGATGCCGACCGCGATGATAATGCCGAGCGCGGTGCCGAAGGCAAAGCCGAGCAGTGTCGAGGACAGCGTCACCCAGGCGTTATAGATCAGGCTGCGGTTCGAGTTGACAGGCCGCAGGAAGGTGTTCTGGAAGAAGTTCACCGCCACCTGATGCGGCGCCGGCAGCGTCGGCTTGGGCTGCGACAGCGTTTTGCCTATGAATTCGACGGTGCCCGGTGTCACGTTGGCCCGGCTGTCGATATCGCGCTGAAACGGCGCATTGAGGATGACGGCGAAAACGTACCAGAGCACGACCACGCCGGCGAGGATCGAGGTCACCGGAACGAGCTTGTCGCGGAAGCTATCCATGGCGATGTCCTCCTCTCAGCGGTACTGCGCTACGCAGCGCGCTCTTCGTCATCCTAGGGCGGAGCAGGCGCGAAGCCGCCTGCGTGACGCGAGCCGTCCATGGCGATTTCGTCATCCTAGGGCGGAGCAAGGAGCGAAGCGACGCGGCGCAGACCCTAGGATCCATGCCGTTTCCTCCGCGTTCCGCATCGGCGCAGAACGGGGCACCTTCCGTCGCGCCTCGGAAGGCGAACATTTTCGACCGCTCACACCCCTCGATCGACGTCACGGCATGGATCCTAGGGTCTGCGCAGGCGGCTTCGCGCCTGCTCCGCCCTAGGATGACGAAGAGCGCGCTGCGTAGCGCAGTACCGCTGAGAGGAGGA
>NZ_VFVA01000019.1:0-104066 GCF_006442155.1 Mesorhizobium sp. B2-4-14
GAAGAGGGATAGTCGAGAATCACCGTATCCCGTGTGCGCATCGCGTAGCGAACAAGTGACTCTGGTAGCGCGGCGGCGTTGCTTGCACGGTGTTGCCCTACATGGACGGCCAGGTCCTTCCCGTACGCCGTGGCTTCCGCATCGATCTGCAGTTCCTCGCCGTTGGGGGAAATCAGGAGGCCCCGCTCAGCGCCGGCGTGCTCGACAGCCAAGCGCATGAGCCTGTCGACCAGCTTTTCCAAGATCATCTCGCTCGAGATTGCCTGAGAGACTTCGATGACCGTCGCGAGATCGAGATGCTCGACGGGTGCGGTGATCGTAGACGTAGGGGCGGGGGTCGGCTGCTCATGCTTGAGATCAGGGTACAACCGCTCGAGTTGCCTCACTTTTCCATCCGCGCCCCAGCGGAGATAGCCGTAACGGGCATCTCGTAGATACGCGTGCGCAACGGTTTCGAAGCCGCGGGCAGCCCAGAATCGCGCGGCCAGTTCGTTGGCCAGCGCTTCCGTGTGAATAAAGCTTTGCTCCCGTGCCAAGCGTACCGCTTGCTCGTAAAGTCGCATCGCTTCGTCTTCTCGTCCTTCGAGTCGAGCCAATTCGGCGCCGAGCAGCGCTGCCCGATTAGCGAAATTCTCAGGCCCGTTCTGTGACCATACGGCGATTTGCCCCTTGTGGGCCCTCAACTCCTGCAATGCTTGGTGCCGCTCCTCGGCTGCGGTGGAGTCACAATGCCCTGCCCAAGCAAGAGCCGCATAGAAATGATATTCGGGCAGCTCCTGTTGAGCTGGCAGCGTCCACAACAGCGATGCTGACTTCGAGGCAGCTTCCACCGCGGCGGCGTAGTCGCCGGCATGGACTTTGGCTTGCAGCTTTCGAATCCAGTACCGCGATGCCGCGATGGCCAGGCGGGCGTCGCCTTCCAGATGTTGCTCGAAGTCGCTCTCGCGAAATTCCTCGTCATCGAACGAGCCTAGGTTGGGGGTTTGTCCGCGCAGCGTCCGAATAAGACCAAGCTGCGTCACGATGACATCGCCAATCAGTCCGAACCCTACACTTTGCACGAAAGCGAGCGCGCTTTTTGCCTCTCGCTCTACGGCGTCAAGCGCCTCTCCAGTTGCCAGAAGATTGGTGACCAAGTCGACGCGGGCGAAGGACGCGATCGTGAGATCCCCGACATCGCGAGCGGCTTCGAAGGCGCGTCGGAACAATCCTTGGCAGGTGGCCAGGGGCTGCGTCCAGTGTGCCGTGAACAGGGTAAATCCATAGTAGGCCATACCTCTGATACGGTCGAACCCGTGTCTCTCGACAAGATCCAGCGCCATTTTGCCGACGCGAAAGCCGGCCTGGGATTGGTCCGGATAGAAACTTGGCACGCTGCCAAGCACAGCGTAGGCGAGGCACGAACCTTCGATGTTGCCGTGTTCAAGGCTGAGGGCCACCATCCGAATGATGATGAGATGGAAGAGATTCAAGTCAGTGAACTGCGCCGCCCCAATCAGCGCGGTGAGCACATTCATTGTCGCCCGCTGCTCTGGATCGCTCATCAATGGCAGATCGAGCAACGCCTCGATCGAGCGGGCTTCGATCCGCCGCCATAATCGACTGCACTCCTGCCTGACCCCTTCGGATGTCGGATGCAGCGACCATCGAGGTTGATGCTGCCTCAGATATGCAAGGCCGATGACGACGGCATCGTCGCTTCGGTCCAGCACCATGTAGAGATTGACCTGCAGATGGACGACGGCGCCAGAGTCGGTGGCATTTTGCGCCTTCCTCGACAGCGCTGTGAGGCGTTGCTCCGCGTCCGCCAGCCGACCGATAAGATACTCGCACTCCGCAAGATGAAGCTCAAGGTCGAAGACGAGCCTGTACTGTCGTGTCCATCCGTCGTTCCCGAGCAAGGACCGGCCGGTCGCGAGATACCGCAACGCATCGCTGGCGGCGCTTGCCGCCTTGGCCCGCTTGCCCGCGATCAGGTTGAATGCGGCGACCTGCTCGCGTTCCTCCTCATCAGTGATCAATGTCCCGGCTCGATCGAACTGGCTGGCGATGGTGAAGATTTCGTCATCTTGCCGTTCTGGGGGGATATGCGCCGCGAGCAGTCGCCCTATTCGCAAATGCGCCAAGGAGCGCGGCTCCTCGGGGATCAATGCGTAAGCGGCTTCCTGCACACGGTCGTGCACGAACTTGTAGGTACGATCCAGACGGTCGATCAATTGTTGTCCCAGGCCCTCCCACAGAGTCGCATGCACCTGTTCCTCTGGCATCTGCAGAACCAGCGAGAGCGTTGCGAGATCAGCAGTGTTGCCCAGGCAAGCGAGCTGGCGCAAAGCGGTCTGCGTATCGAGCGGTAGTCGCGTCAGCTGTGGCGCCAGGAACTCGACAACGTTGTCCGTGTATTGTTTGGCGTGGATGCCAGCGAGATTCCAGGACCATCGCCCCTGCACGTGTTCGAAGACTAAAAGATCCTCCTCGGCCAGCGCCTGAAGGAATTGGATCACGAAGAATGGATTGCCATCGGTTTTCGCATGCACCAGCTGTGCGAGCGGGGTGGCGTGCTCCGCAGTGCAATGAAGCGAGTCGGCGACAAGCCTTCCCAAATCTTCGACCGTCAGCGGATTGAGCCTGATGCTTTGAACACGGCCGGTTGCCCGAATAGCCTCCAGTTTAGCCATGAGAGGATGTGATGCCGTGACTTCATTGTCGCGGTAGGCGCCAATAAGCAAGAGATTGCGCAGGTCACGACTTAACAGGTCTTCCAACAGATCGAGCGTTGCCGCGTCGAGCCATTGCAGGTCATCCAGGAAAAGCGCCAACGGATGCTCGGGCCGAGCGAAGAGTTCGATGAATCGTTGGAACACCAGCTGGAAACGCCGTTGCGTTTCCTGTGGCGGAAGCTCAGGGATCGGTGGTGGCTCTCCGATGATGAGCTTCACTTCAGGGACGAGATCGACAATCAGTCCTGCATTCGGTCCGAGTGCCGCCCGCAATGCCTCGCGCCAGGACGCGAGGTCGGCCTCGCTTTTGCCAAGCAGCGGCCGGAGGAGGCTTTGAAAGGCCTGTGCCAACGTCGCGTAAGGAATGTTGCGGTTGTACTGATCGAATTTGCCGGAAGCGAAAAGGCCGCGTGGTGGTACCAGCACCGGCTGCAATTCATTGACGACTGAAGACTTGCCGATACCGGAATAGCCCGACACAAGGACCAATTCCAGCGGGCCGCCTTTGACGACGCGATCAAAGGAAGCGAGCAGGGTCTCCACTTCGCGCCGCCGCCCGTAGAGTTTTTCTGGAATCAGCAGCCGGTCGGGCGTGTCGTGTTCGCCAAGCGAAAAGTCGTTAGCCCGGCGCTGTGCCTGCCATTCCCTCTGGCAGCGGCGAAGATCGCGTTCGAGGCCGGTGGCCGTGTGATAGCGGTCTTCCGCCCTTTTCGCGAGCAGCTTCATGACGATCGCCGAGACGACGCCTGGAATTTCTTTGAGCCGTTCGGTAGGTGCCATCGGCCGCCTGGCCAGATGACAGTGGACCCATTCCATAGGATCCGAAGCGGCAAACGGCAAAACGCCGGTGAGCATTTGGTAGAACGTGACGCCGAGTGCGTAGAGGTCGCTGCGGGAGTCGATTGACCGGTTCATCCGTCCCGTCTGCTCTGGCGCCATAAAGGCGAGCGTGCCGGCGATGGTCTCCGGAGGGTGAGGCGGCTGCCGCTCGCGCGATAGGCGAGAGGCGATGCCGAACCCGGTCAGCCGCACCTCGTTGCTCGGCGCGTTGACCAGAATATTGGCTGGCTTGATGTCCTTGTGGACGAGACTGCGCTGATGGAGCTTGCCAATCGCCGTCGCGATTGCGATGGCGAGGCCCAGGAAATGTCCCATCTCCATGGGGACGCCAAGCAGCGTGTCGAGTGGCTCGCCACCTGCATCTTCGAGTACCAGCACGACGCGGCCGGCGCCGTGCACAAGGTCCAATGGCCGCGCTGCCCACGTCTCGTCGAGCTGATCCTTGAGTTCGTATTCATGGGCGAGACGATCAAGGCTTGAACGGGAAGGGTGGTCGGTTGCGGGCTGCACAAACAGCACAGCGTGCTGCCTTCCGCTCTCATCCGGTCGCCAGCCACGGCGGAAAACGCGTTCGCCGTCCTCCCAGACGGCCTGAGAGCCGATACCCGCACGCGCGCCACTGGGTGGATCGGACACCATATCGCGAACTCCGGCGGCCACGGATGGAGCCAGGCCACTCAGGAGAAATCGTATCGCGTTGCCGGGGAAATGCCAGTCGTCCGTTGCTTTGCCGGTCGCCCCATATGCCTCTCTCTCTCTCTCGAGAGCAACGAATTTGCGCGATCCTTTGCGTCTCTTCGTCCCTCGGAATCTTGGCTGGGAAGATTAGGCCGTATCGATCAATGTGCGCGCCGAGGTCCGCAATTGCTCACGCTGTCCAAGCCGGCAAAATAGGTCTCGGAAGCGACACCAGCCCGTTGAATACCGTGGCTGATCGACCTGGGATAATCGCCGGCGCGTGGAGGTTCCCGCGCGTGCATCCAACGTCGACCGATATATAACGCATCATCGCACTCCAAGGGTGGAATCGTGTACACCTACCACAGGACGTTAGCCGAGACGGTCGTGGACGTCAGCGGACCCATACCTAGCCCGGTTGTGGCGGCCGCCGGAAGACGAGTTGCCTGACAATCATTACCTGAACGACCTCATCCTTCTGGTTGAACGTCTCGATTTTCAAGGTGAGCATGCCGCGGTCGGGCTTTGACCGCGAAGGCTGGACGTCGACAATTTCCCCGGTCGCCCGCAGAACGTCGCCCGGTCGGGTGGGCCTGGGCCAGGATATCTCAGCTCCCGCCCCGATGTTGCCACCTGCTATCGGAAGCCCGCTGCTGACGATAAGCCGCATCGTTATGGCAACTACTTGCCAGCCGCTGGCGGCGAGGCCATGGAAGAAGGTGTTGTTCGCGGCCTCCTCATCGAGATGAAACGGCTGCGGATCGTATTCGGCGGCGAACCGCTTGATCTGGGATGAATCGATGAGATGCGTGCCGGTGGCAAACCGACGGCCTACGGCCAAGTCATCAAGATAGAGCTGCTCCTGCATGATTTACCCGCGATGGTTACATTCGATCCGCCGGGAGTTCCGGCCGCTTTTCATACGGGGATCAGTTTGTCGGCCCGCGCGTCAAGCCGTTATTGGGACGTGCTCTTCAGATAGGCGATTACATTTTTTACATCATCGGAATTTCTGAGCCCGGCGAAAGTCATGCTGTTGCCGGGGACTTTGGTCTTTGGGCTTGCCAGAAATTCGGCCAGCGCAGCCTCGTTCCAAACCAGCCCATTCGCTCCGGCTTCCTTCATCTTTTGGGAAAAACTGAAGCCGGGCAGACTACCTGCGTTCCGGCCGACGACCCCCTTGAGGGTCGGGCCGATCTTGTTGCTGTCAGATTCCGCATTGTGACAGGCACTGCATCTCTTGAAGACAGTTTTGCCCGCCTCGACGTCCTGGGCGCGGGCAATCGCCGGCAGCAGGACCAGCCCCGCAGCAAGCGCCATGACAAATTCGCCCCGCATTAGTGATAACGAGATTGCCGACATGACTTCCCTTTTTGGATGAACGGTTTGGCTACCCACATAGTTTGAGGTTCGGCGAACGGATTCAATTACACTTAGGTGTATGCAGTACCTTTGAATTGATCTTACCGCGCTCAATGCGCGCCCCCCTGCCGCCAAGTTGGATTCTCGGTGAAGAGCAGCTGCGTGACCGATGCTGGTCGCCAGGGCGCTCAAATCGGGATTGGGAAGGCTGCGCAAACAGATCGACCAAGAGCCGCCGCAAATCCATTGCAGGAAGGTATCCGTGACGTCTTCGTGTCTGTTCAGATTGGCCGACCATGCAAAGAACCAGAACCGACACCAAGGGACTATAGACGCGGACAGAGCAGCAGCGCACTGTCACAGGCGCACATGCAGCTGATGAGGACGGCAATGGCGATCGAATTCGGTGGCCGCGAGCCCGACAGCGCCATGACTTGCTCGCGCTGTTTTTTGCCAGTCCGTCTTACGCTCTTGCAGCCCGGTCCGGCACCGTGTGTCTGATGCTTGGAGAAGCCATTGAACGGTCGCAGGGTCTTGGCCGTCAGTTTGATTTCAAACCGCAGCCTAAACCATTCCGACGCCGTCGCACTGAAGGGCAGGGCACTTTGAAGCAGTCAGCAGGGCCATCGACTTCGCACGACCGAAGAATAGCCCGAGCGGTCAGTTTCGCTGTTTGCGAGGCCTTCCAGAACAAAATCACGACCGATGACGCTGACGCCACGGGCGCCCTCGTCAGCAGGACCAAAAAAATGGTGGAGATTCATGAACGCTAGGCGTCCGGTTGTGTGCGTTGTCGATGACGACGAGTCTATACGCGAGTCTTTGCCGGATCTTGTCAAGGAGCTTGGTTATGGCGCTAAAGTTTTCTCTTCGGCGGAAGAGTTTTTGGCCTCGGATGGTATTGGAACCGCCGGCTGCCTTCTCCTTGACGTCGGTATGCCTGGCATGACAGGCCCAGAATTGCTGCGGGAACTGGTGCGCCTCGGCCGATCCATTCCCATTGTTTTCATCACTGCCCAGAGAGATGATGCAGTGCGCCAACGTCTTATAAGACTGGGCGCGGTGGAATGCCTGTTCAAGCCTTTCAGCGATATAGAGCTTAAGCACGCGCTGAACTTGGCATTACGCTAGGGTCAATCACTGGAGGATGGCTGCGATGCATTCGGAGACCGCACGAAACGAAGGGGGAACGGCATCCATGCCAGGAGAGACGCCTATTGTGTTTATCGTCGACGACGACATTTCTGTTCGCGAATCCCTGGAACTGGTAGTCCGCTCGGCAGGCTGGCAGCCGGAAATTTTCGGGTCCGCACGGCAATTCCTCGCTCACCCACGGGTGACAGTCCCGAATTGCCTGGTCCTGGACGTAAACCTTCCCGATCTCAATGGTTTCGATTTGCAGAAAATGGTTTCCGTTGAGCGCGCGGACATGCCGATTATCTTTCTCACCGGCTATGGTGACGTGCCGATGACTGTGCGGGCGATGAAAGCCGGAGCGGTGGAGTTTCTGACAAAGCCCTTCTCTGACGATGTTCTGTTGGCTGCAATCGAGCAGGCAATCGACCGCAGTCGAATTGCACTTGCCGCCAGTGCCGAGATGCAGTCGCTGCGCGACCATTACGCCTCTCTCAGCCGCCGTGAGCAGGAGGTTATGGCGCTTGTGGTCACTGGCCTTTTGAACAAGCAGGTCGCCTTCGAACTCGGGATCAGCGAGATCACCGTAAAGGCGCACCGGGGCCGGGTCATGCGCAAGATGGACGCCAACTCCCTTGCCGACCTTGTCAATATCGCCGCCAAGCTCGACATCGGGCACTAGAAGGTCTCTTCCGCGCCCAAGCGGGTGGCTCACACGATGGCCTAGGAGCCTCCTGCGGTCGGACATGCTGACAAACACCGCCCAATACCAAGGTATCGCCGACACCATCGTACAATCGATCCATGCGTGCTGCTCCTGCATCCTCGCATCAACGCGCGAGCCGCTCTCGCCACTATAGGGTCCAGGGAGGAAGCCATGCCCTTCGCCATCAAAGTCAACGGTGAGACGCACAACGTCGATGTCGATGACGACACGCCGCTTCTTTGGGTGTTGCGTGACGTGCTCGGAATGACAGGCACGAAATTCGGATGCGGCAAGGCGCTGTGTGGTGCGTGCACCGTGCATGTCGACGGCGAGCCACTCCGCTCATGCATCACCACAATCGACAGCATCGGCGAATCGTCGATCACGACAATCGAAGCGGTCGGTAAGACGGCGACAGGCGCCAAGATACAGCAGGCCTGGCTCGACCTCGAAGTGCCACAGTGCGGTTACTGCCAGTCGGGACAGATCATGTCCGCGGCGGCGTTGCTTGCCAGCAACCCCCATCCGACAGACAGCGACATCGATGACGCGATGTCAGGAAACATCTGCCGCTGTGGGACTTATGTTCGCATCCGCGATGCGATCAAACAGGCCGCCGCAGGTTGAGGGGAGGGTAGTCATGATCAGTCACGGTGAAGCTCAAGTTACCCCTCGGCATCAACCAAGGGTAAACGGCATCTCGCGGCGGGGCTTTTTGCAAGTAGCCGCGGCTGCGGGAGGCGGCCTGGTTCTCGGTCTTGGCCTGCCAATGGCAAACGGCGAGGCCGAGGCAGCCGACGCCGGCACGTTCATCCCCAATGCCTTCATCCGCGTCGGCAGCGATGGGCAGATCGTGCTGACGATGCCCTATGTCGAAATGGGGCAGGGAACCTACACGTCGATTCCGATGCTCATCGCCGAAGAGCTGGAGGTCGAATTGGGGCAGGTGAGGCTGGAACATGCGCCGCCCAATGAGAAGCTCTACGCCAACCCGCTCATCGGGGTTCAGGCGACCGGCAATTCGAATGCGATCCGAGGAGCCTGGAAGCCGCTTCGCCAGGCCGGCGCGGCCGCGCGTCAAATGCTAATCTCGGCGGCGGCAACGCGCTGGAATGTCGATCCCGCGACTTGCCATGCCGAGCGTGGTGAAGTGATCCATGCCGCGACAGGGCGACGTCTCGGCTTCGGCGAACTCGGCACCGACGCGGCGCGAATGCCAATTCCAGAAAACGTTGCATTGAAGCTGCCGCACGAGTTCAAGCTCATCGGCACACCGGCCAAACGTCTTGACCTGCCGGCCAAAGTGAATGGAACCGCGGTCTTCGGCATCGACGCCCGCCCGCCGGGCGTGAAGATCGTAACGCTATCGCAATCGCCTGTATTCGGCGGCCGTGTGAGGAGCGTGAACGATACCGCGGCAAAGGCGGTCAGCGGCGTGCGACAGATCGTTCGGCTCGCGGATGCCGTTGCCGTTGTGGCGGATCACATGGGTGCCGCGAAAAAGGGCCTCGATGCGCTGGTGATCGAATGGGATGATGGACCCAACGCCGCCCTGACCACGGAAGCAGTCGCCGCTGCGCTGGAGCAGGCGATACTGGGTCCGGGCACCGTTGCGCAGACGGTCGGTGACGTCGATGCGGCGATGGCGGGCGCTCTCGTCAAAGTTGAAGCAGGCTACCAGGTACCGTTCCTCGCGCATGCGACAATGGAGCCGATGAATTGCACTGTCCATCTGCACAAGGATGGCTGCGAAATCTGGGTGGGCAGCCAGGTTCTAGGACGCGTTCAGGCTGTCGCCGCGAAGGTGGCGGGTCTGCCGCTTGATCGGGTCGTCGTACACAATCACCTGATCGGCGGCGGTTTCGGTCGTAGGCTCGAAGTCGATGGTGTCGCTCGTGCCGTCGAGATCGCTAAACAGGTCGATGGACCGATCAAGGTCATATGGACGCGTGAGGAAGACATTCAGCACGACATGTACCGTCCAATGTTCGTCGACCGGCTGTCTGCCGGTCTCGACAAGGCAGGAATGCCGGTCGCCTGGAGCAACCGTTTTGCTGGTTCCTCGGTGATCGCGAGATGGGCGCCTCCCGTGTTCAAGAACGGGCTCGATTCCGACACCACCGAGGGCGCGATAGATCTTGTCTATGATCTACCCAATTTGCACGTCGAATATGTTCGGGTGGAGCCGCCAGGCATTCAGACCGCGTTTTGGCGCAGTGTCGGACCGTCCCACAATGTGTTCGTGACCGAGAGCTTCATGGACGAGCTTGCCGCAGCCGCGAAGCAGGACCCGGTGGCTTACCGGCTATCCCTTCTCGACAAAACGCCTCGCGCGAAGGCCGTGCTGCAATTGGCTGCTGAAAAAGCCGGCTGGGGCGAGAAGCTACCCGAACGTGTCGGTCGCGGCGCATCGGTCCAGCATGCATTCGCCAGCTATCTCGCACAGATTGCCGAGGTCGAAGTCTCGAAAGACGGCAAGGTTCGCGTCAGGCGCGTGGTCTGCGCAGTCGATTGCGGGATGGTCGTTAATCCCAACACGGTCGAGGCACAGATTCAGAGCGCAGTCATGTTTGGCATCACGGCGGCATTTCATGGCGAGATAACCCTGAAGAATGGCCGGGTCGAACAGTCTAACTTCGATACATATGAAATTCTTCGCATAGACGAAGCTCCGACCGTCGAAGTTCACATCATCCCCAGCACCGAAGCGCCAGGCGGGATGGGCGAGACCGGAACCTCGGCGATCGTCCCAGCCGTGGCCAACGCAATCTTTGCCGCCACGGGAAAACGCCTCCGAAAGATGCCGATCGACAGCAGCGCTCTCAAGCTCCCGGCCTGACCACCTACAGGCAGAAAGTCTCTGCACGCCATCTGGTCCGATCGCCGGCAACGACGACCAGAAGAACTTCGAGCGATCCCATTCTTCCGCCCGGCTTGGAGGCTTGCATCTGCGCCTCCGGGCTATGGCCGGCAGTGTCGATCTCGGGATTGACCTCCGATGTGCCATGGCAGGCGGATCGGGTCATTTGCTGCCACGCAAATCGAAAAGACAAGGGCTAGTGATCAGGCTCCATTGCATCGGTTTCATCGACTCATTCGAAAGTATCATCGACACCATCGTGTAATAGATTTCCCGTCGCTGACAGTTATATCCGTACCGAACAGATCGAATGTCTAGGAGAACGTTATGTCAGTAACTTCGTTACCGGCGACTCGCCGCGAAGTTGTCGCCGCCGCGGCTGCCGCCGCTGCTTTGGGACTATTCCCCAAAGCGCTTCACGCCGCACAAATTCAAAAGGAGAAGGGTATGGCCCAGGCAAGTGCAACAAAGGTCGCCGGGCAATCAGCCGGCAAGGATGCAATTCGTCCGTTTCATATACATTTTTCGGACGCGGAATTGACCGATTTGCGCCGGCGGATCAAGGCAAACAAGTGGCCAGACCAGGAGACTGTCTCAGACACATCGCAAGGCGTGCAACTCGCCACGATGCAGCAACTCGCGCGCTATTGGGCTACAGAGCACGATTGGCGAAAGATCGAGGCGCGGCTGAACGACCTGCCGCAGTTCGTGACCGAGATCGATGGACTCGACATTCACTTCATTCATGTGCGGTCGAAGCATGAAGGTGCCCTGCCGCTGATCGTCACGCATGGTTGGCCAGGGTCCATCATCGAGCAACTGAAGATCATCGATCCGCTCACCAATCCGACAGCCCATGGCGGGACCGCCTCTGATGCCTTCGATCTGGTAATCCCGTCGCTTCCGGGGCATGGCTTTTCAGGCAAGCCGACGGCGCCTGGTTGGCACCCAGTGCGCATCGCCATGGCTTGGGCCACGCTCATGCAACGCCTTGGCTATACGAAGTACGTGGCGCAGGGCGGCGATTGGGGGAACGCCGTCACGGAGCTGATGGCCCTGCAGCAGCCGCCGGGATTGCTCGGTATCCACACCAACATGGCGGCCACTGTTCCGGCAAACATCTCGAAAGCGCTCGCGTTCCACGAGCCGCCGCCTGCCGATCTGACGGCCGAGGAGCGCAAGGCCTGGGACCAGTTGAGCCTCTTCTACGGCAAAGGACTGGGCTACGCGATCGAGATGGGCAACCGCCCGCAGACGCTCTACAGCATCGCCGACTCGCCGATCGGCCTCGCGGCTTGGATGATCGATCACGACGACGCCAGCGAGAAACTGATCGCCCGCGTGTTTGCCGGTCAGTCCGAAGGGCTGACGCGCGACGACATCCTCGACAACGTCACGCTCTATTGGCTTACAAACACTGCCATCTCCTCGGCGCGTCTCTACTGGGACACCACACAGGTCTCGAACGGAGGCGGCTTCTTCGATGTAAGGGGCGTCCAGATCCCGGTCGCTGTAAGTGCTTTCGCCGACGAAATCTATCAAGTCCCGCAGAGCTGGGCGAAGCAGGCCTATCCCAAGCTTATCCACTACAACAAGATTGCCAAGGGCACGCACTTTGCCGCCTGGGAACAGCCGAAAGTCTTCTGTGACGAGTTGAGGACAGCCTTCCGGCCGCTACGCCAGGAAATCTGAAGTGAATGGGGTGCTTGCACCCCAGTCACCTCTCAGGGGGCGGACAGGGACGGTGGGCAAGGGCAGGGCCTGGTCACCGAACAGCGTCTGTATCAATTGATCCGTCAACCGACGCCGATCGCCGATCGAGAGTTCGAAATCCAGTTTTCCGGCCCCAGCGTGGAGGTCTTTGCCTTCACATTCGGCTAGAGCCTGTTCCATTCCGATAGAACCGGAATGAGGCCTATCTGTCTGTTTGATCATGATCCTCCGCCAAACCGGTACACTTCGGAGTCATGTCCTGGCCGTTCCGCAATCATCAGTGACGGGAGTGTCCAATGCAGCCGTTCGCAATAAACAAACATCGCCGCTACTTCTTTGGCTTGGCAGCGCTTTCGGTCGCCATGCTTCAATTCGGCAAGGTGACATCTGCCGCGACAACAGCTGCAACAGCGGCGCCTGCGGTCGGGGCTGGAGCCAGAGCATCGTTCGGAACGCTGAAGCAGATCAACGCCGGGCCGCTGAATGTCGGATACGCCGAAGCAGGCCCTCGCGACGGGCCTGCGGTCCTCCTCTTGCACGGCTGGCCCTACGACATTCATACTTATGTCGACGTGGCGCCGCTGCTGGCTGCGAAAGGGTACCGGGTGATCGTGCCCTATCTGCGCGGTCACGGATCGACACGCTTCCGGTCGAATGAGACAGCGCGCAATGGGCAGCAGTCGGTAATCGCCGCTGATGTGATCGCGTTAATGGACGCGCTTGGCATCGAAAAGGCCACGATCGGTGGCTGCGACTGGGGTGCGAGAACCGCGAACATCGTTGCCGCGCTCTGGCCGGAGCGCTGCCAATCGATGGTTTCAGTGAGTGGCTACCTGATCGGCAATCAGCAACTCGGCATGGTGCCTTTGCCGCCCAAGGCAGAGCTGCAATGGTGGTACCAGTACTACTTTGCCACCGATCGTGGCCGCGCCGGCTATGAGAAATACAGGCGCGATTTCGCGAGACTGATCTGGCAGACGGCTTCTCCGCGGTGGAACTTTGACAATCCGGATCATGTCCCAATAGTGATTCACAACTATCGCTGGCGGTTAGGCCTGGCTGACGGCGAACCGCAATACGATGAGTTGGAGCGGCGGTTGGCGAGGGCGCCGGTTATCACCGTTCCCACGATCACACTCGAGGGCGACGCAAATGGCGCTCCCCATCCGGACGCCAGCGCTTACGCCAAAATGTTCACCGGGAAGTATTCGCACCGCCCGATCAAGGGTGGCATCGGACACAATCTGCCACAGGAAGCACCGCAGGCTTTCGCCGAGGCTGTCATTGACGTCGGTCGCTTGTGACTTTGGGAAAACAGACCGCCTCGATGGATGGACGCCGCAGAGAGCAGCAGATTGCTGTTCGGCACGGGGACGTTGGCGGGATACTCGGAGATGTTGGGAAGTGCCCGCGAAATCGGCACCATTCGGTTGTGTCGGAGTTGGAATCAGGATCCCCGACAAGGCTTGATGAATTCAAGCCGTGAACCGTGGCAGCGGGACACGGGGGACGGCGGCCTTGCCCGCGCGGGAGAATGACGTCCGAAGGCGGTAGCGGTCGCCAGCGTAGCGGATTGTCGAGGACAGGAGCGGCCGACCGGCCGAATCGACGATGAGTTGGCGCATCACAAGGGTGGATTTGCCGACGTCAAGGTCGAGATGGCGCGCGAGTGCAGGATCGGCGCCGCGCGCTTCGATCGTGGTTTCGGCGCGCGCCAGGTCGACGCCGGCATCGATCAGCAGGCCGAACAGCGACGCATTCCGAAAGTCGATACGGCCAAGATCGGGAAAGAGGGCGACGGCGAAGAACGAGGTATCGACGGCGACTGGAACCTGGTCCAGGCGTCGGATTCTTTCCAGATGGAACAAGGTCGCGCCGGGCGCGATCGAGAGCTCCTCGGCCTCGTCCAGCGAGGCTGGCGCTTCCTCGGCGCGCAACACATCGGAGGAGGGCGTCAGGCCAAGACGTCTTGCGGTCTCGCTGAAGGATTCAAGCGTGTTGGGAAATTCCTTCGGCACCTTGGCTGATACATACCAGCCACGCCCATGCGAAGGAGTAAGCACACCCTCCTCGACGAGGCTCTGCAGCGCCCGGCGCAGGGTGACCCGGCTGATCGACATGCGCGTGAACAGATCGCGCTCGGGCGGCAGGCGCGCGCCTGAAGCAAGCTTGCCGGTAGCAATCTCATGCAGGATCGCGTCGGCCGCCAGCCGCCACAGCGGCTCTGGCCCATCCGACTGCAGCGGAGCGCCCTCCATCTCAGTCATCCATCCGCCTTTACCCTTTCCCACACGCCCGTTCGCATCGACCGATAGCAGGCGTCAATTATCTGGTTGACGACGACACCGTCCTCGAAGGTCTCTGACGGCGCCGTGCCTGTCGCGAAATGGTCGCAGAAGTGCCGCATCTGCTGCGAAAAGCCGTACGCCCTTGTTTCCTCCGGAACGGGATACACCCAACCGGTCTCGGCGTCCGCTTTCTCCACGAGGTAACCCACCGGTTTCTCGATGAAGCCCCAAACCGGACCGACGGACGTGTCCGTGACGATACGGCCGGCGGAGCCAACCAATTCGTGGCGCAGCTGCATGCCGCCTTTCTCGATCCAGGACGATTCGATGGTGGCGAGCTGGCCGCCTGCGAATTTCAACAGCGCGATCGCCGTATCTTCTCCCGTGGTCTTGTCACCATGGACCATGGTGGCGCCCCAAGCCATCACCTCGGTCACGAGATTATCCTTGCCGAAGAAATGGCGGGCGCTTTCGACGGTGTGACAGCCCATGTCGAGCAGTGCACCGCCGCCAGCGAGCTCAGCGTTCCAGAAGTGCGGCGCATGCGGCCCCGAATGCGCCTCGCGGGCCCTCATGGTCAGCAGGTCGCCGATGCCGCCTGCCTTCACCATTTGATATGCCTTTTCGATGTTGGGCGAGAAAACGGCGCTTTCGGCATAGCCGTGCCAGACGCCGGCACGCCGGACGATCTCAAGAATTTCCTGGGCTTCCCTTCCCGTGCGCGCCAGCGGCTTGGTGCAGATGACGGCTTTGGCGTGGCGCGCGGCGATCCTGACGGCTTCGAGATGGATCTCGTTGGGCAGCGCGATGACCACAAGGTCGACTGCAGGATCGATGCAAAGCGCCTCCATGTCTTTGTGGGCGGTGACCTTGGGGCCCCATTTCGTGGCGAAGGCGGCGGCACGCTCGAAGCCGCGCGAAGAGCACGCCACGAGTTCGGCGTTGCGCGCGTCGAGCAGGGAGTCCGCATAAGTCTCGGCAATGAAGCCCGAGCCTAGAATTCCAACTCCAATCATCAATTCCTCCTCAGAAATTCCATTCCAGTAGCGCGGCGATCCGGCTGTGTTCGACCCGAACGAGGTGGGCGCTGCAAAAAGACAACACAATACCACTTGTCACAAGATGTATCAGTAGGTATGGTCCGAGGCAACAGTGCAAAATCGTGAATCCACACGAAGCACCGTGTTGAGGGAGGAGCCCCAAAATGCGTTCGATACGGACAGCAATCCCGCTGGCAACGACGTTTGG
The DNA here is from genome assembly GCF_006442155.1 of Mesorhizobium sp. B2-4-14. Lineage (NCBI taxonomy): Bacteria > Pseudomonadati > Pseudomonadota > Alphaproteobacteria > Hyphomicrobiales > Phyllobacteriaceae > Mesorhizobium > Mesorhizobium sp. B2-4-14. The sequence continues at coordinate 15,547 of NZ_VFVA01000019.1, forward strand.
CGTAATGTTTTCCGGCGGCGTCGGTATGGCCTATGCCGACCCTGTCACCATCACCTTGAACAGCTGGCGCACCGAGGACATCGCGGTCTGGCAGGACACCATCCTGCCCGCCTTCGAGGCCAAGCATCCCGACATCAAGGTCGAGTTCGCGCCCATCAACACCAACGAATACAATGCCGCCATCCAGTCGCAGATCGAAGGCGGCGCCGGCGGCGACCTGATCACCTGCCGCCCCTTCGACGTGAATCGCGAATGGATCAAGCGCGGCTATTTCGAGCCGCTGGAAGGGCTTCCGGGTCTGGCAAATTTCGACAAGACCTCCAGGGCGGCCTGGACCGGCGCCGACGACAAAACCTATTGCTTGCCGGTCGCCGCGGTGCTCGCCGGTTTCTACTACAACGCCGACATCTTCAAGGAACTCGGCCTCAAGGTGCCGACCACCAGTGCCGAGTTCATCGATGTGCTGCAGGCGATCAAGAAGGACGGCCGCTACACGCCGTTGGCCTACGGTTCGGCGGAGTCCTGGCAACTGGCCTATAATGGGCTCTACAGCATCGGCCCGGCCTACTGGAAAGGCGAGGAGGGACGGCTTGGCCTGATCGATGGCAAGAAGAAGCTGACGGATCCTGAGTTCGTCGATGCCATCGCCGCTTTCGAGGCCTGGAAGCCGTTCCTGCCCGCCGGCCAGGAGAGCCTGAACTATGCCGACATGACGCAGTTGTTCACGCTCGGCAAGGCGGCGATCCTTCCCGACGGCTCATGGGACATCAACCAGGCAACCTCGACCGGCCTCAACATTGGCGTGTTCGGGCCGCCGGTGCCCAAGACTGGCGACCAGCGCTATCTGCAGGAAATGCCCGACATGGGCATCGGCATCAACGCCAAGAGCACGCACAAGGATGCAGCAAAAACCTTCCTCGACTGGGTCGCCGGACCGGAGTTCCAGGAACTGTACGTCAACGCGGCCCCGGGCTTCTTTGCCATGAGCAGCAAACCGGTCACCTACAAGAACAAGCTGGCGCAGGATTTCGCCGATCTCAAGAAGGGTGCTCAACTGACCCCGCGCTTGGCTCTGGACCGCCTGAGTGCCGGTACGCCGCCGCTCGACGACGAGACCTGGCGTCTCCTGCAGGTGATGTTCACCAAGTCCGACGTCACGCCGCAGCAGGTTGCGACCGAACTCCAGGCGGGTCTTGCCTCTTGGTACGGGCCGCAGAAGAAGTAATCCGGCAATGCTTCGCGCATGCCTTGCCAGGTGGCGGGGCATGCGCAAGCTCCGGCACGCCGAAGCCATCCACGCCGGCGTGAACATGAGGTTCCCAGTTGATATCTCCTGCTGCCGCCCACCGAAACCTGCTGCTGTTCGTACTGCCGGCTCTGGCCGTCTATCTGGTCTTTGCAGTGCTGCCGCTGGCGACGTCGATCGTCATGAGCTTCTTCCAGACCAGCGGCGTCTCGGGTGACGTTTTTGTCGGCCTCGCCAATTACGAACGCCTGTTCACACACCCGACCATCAGTGCCCGTTTCTGGAATGCGTTGCTCAACAACATGCAGTATTTCGCCATCCATTTGATTGTCGAAGTGCCGATGGGGCTGCTGCTGGCTGCGTTGCTCACATCGGGCAAGCTGGCGCGCTCGGAAGGCATCTACCGCACGCTGCTGTTCATCCCGGCGACACTGTCGGTGGTCATCGTCGGCTTCGTCTGGCGTCTGATCATCAACCCGCTATGGGGTCTGGTCGGCTTTCCGTTGCTGGGAACGGAATCGACCGCGCTCACCACCATCTCGTTGATGTCGGTCTGGCAATATTTCGGCATTCCCATGGTCTTCCTTTACAGCGCCCTGCTGGCGGTGCCCAACGAACTCGTCGAGGCCGCCAACATCGATGGCGCCGGCGGCTGGACGACCTTCTGGAAGATCAAGTTTCCGCTGATCGCACCACAATTCGGCTTGATCGCCATCCTCACATACATCTGGACGTTCAATGGTTTCGACCTGGTGTTCGCGCTTAACGGTTCGGCGCCCGGCCCGAACTACAGCACCGATATTCTCGGTACCTATTTCTACCGGACCTTCTTCGGTTCGAGCGGACAGCTTGCCGATCTTGATCTGGGTGCCGCGGTCGCGACGGTCATTTTCTTCACGGTGTTGTTGGTGACCGCGGCCTATTTCCGGCTGATCCAGCGTCGCCTGAAATCCTATTCGGTCTAGGAGCTGGGATGAGCACCCCTGGCAGTATATCCGATCTCACAATACCGGCCGCCCGCCGCCAGCACCGCGAACCGTGGACGATGGAGCACGTGATCGTGCATGCGCTGCTGATCGTTTTCGTGCTGCTTGCTATCGGGCCGGTACTGATCGTCATCGTCAACTCGCTGAAGACGACGCCGGCGATCTTCGGCGGGCCGTTCGACCTGCCGACGGCCAAGAGCTTCAGCCTCGAAGGCTATAAGCGGGTCCTTACGCGGGGCAATTTCATCGTCAATTACCGCAATAGCCTGATCGTCACGGTGACGACGATCGTGCTGACGGTGGTGCTGTCGACGCTCGCTGCCTTTGCCCTGGTCGAATACCGCATTCGGCTGGCGTCGCTGCTCGGCGGCCTATTCGTGCTCGGCATCATGCTGCCGATCCGGCTCGGCACCATCCCGCTGATCCAGATGATGCTCGCCTGGAAGCTGATGGACACGCTCGCCGCGCTCATCCTCGTCTACACCGCCATGAGCATCCCGATCGCGGTGACGCTGATGGTCACCTATTTCCGCACCGTGCCCACCGATCTCAAGGAAGCGGCTCGCATGGATGGCGCGAGTGAGCTGCGCACCTTCTGGATCGTGGTGCCCCTTGTCAGGCCGGGCCTCGCGGCTGTTGCCGCGCTGACCATGCTGCCGGTCTGGAACGACCTCTGGTTCCCATTGATCCTGGCGCCAAGCCGGCAGAACCAGACGGTGACGCTCGGCGTGCAGCAGTTCGTTGGCCAGTTCATGAACGACTATCCAGCACTGCTCGCCGCACTCACGCTGGGTGCGGTGCCGCTGGTTCTGCTGTTCACTCTGTTCTCGCGGCAATTCATCAGCGGCCTCAGCAAGGGCTACAGCAAATAATTTCCCACGCACCAGCAATTTCGAACTGATGGAACACCAAGATGCAGATAGGCAATTACATCCGACGGCAGCCTTCAACCCTAACCGATCTACCCGCCGCGATCGGTGCGGATCTCGCCAGCTTCGACAGCCTGCGCCAGAGGCCGGCGCGGATTGTGCTACTCGGCACTGGCTCCTCCATGAATGCACTGCTGGCCGGCGCCGAGGCGCTGGAGGAGGGCACAGGCGCTTCGATAATCGCCAAGGAGCCGGAGGCTTTCTTGCGTCTGCCGCCAAAGGCATCGGACCAGCGCACGCTGGTTCTGGCCGCCTCACAATCCGGCATGAGCATCACCACGATCGAGGCGGTGCGCCTGTCGGTGGAGCGCGGCTTCCCGACGCTCGTCATCACCGGCGAGGCCGACAGCCTCATCACCCGGGCGGGTGCCGAGGTCATCGTCATGCCGATCGGTCCGGAAACGGTCGGGCCCAAGACCATGGGTTACACCGCAACCGTCATTTCGGTGCTGGCGGTCGCCGCAAAGCTTGCCAACAAGACGGTCGATCTGTCGGAGCTGCTCGCGCAACTGGAGCAGACGGCCGAAACCGGTCTTGCGGCAGCTAAGGATCTGGTCGCCCGGTTTGGTGTACCCGACTACATCCTGGTCGCCGGACAGGCGACACATCTCGGCACCGCGCTCGAGGCATCGCTCAAGATCGCCGAGATCAGTGGCGTACCGACCGCGGCCTTCGACACCGAGGAGGCTTTGCACGGGCATGTCTACGGCACAACCGACAAGAGCCTGGTGATCGCCATCGCGCAGACCGAGATCGAGGCGAAGGTCGCCGCCAATCTGGGCGAAGCCCTGGCCGAACTCGGGCCGCGCGCTGTCGTTCTCAACCTTTCCGGCCATCCGACCCGCTTCGACCTGGATGTCAGTTGGCCGCTCGCGCCGGAACAGCAATGGCTCGCCGGCTGCTGGGCGCCCATCCCGCTGCAATGGTATGGCTGCGAGCTGGCGATCGCGCGCGGTATCGATCCGGACAAGATGATCTACCCCAACCTGGGAAAGCGGCTCAACGTGCGCATCCGCAAGGAGGCCTGATGGTAACCGCGATCGGAATCGATATCGGCGGCAGTCTGGTCAAGCTCGGCGTGGTCGACGGTTCGGGCAAGGTCCTGGCGCGCGACACAGTCCCTGTGCATCGCGACATCGAATTCGCCGATTTCGTTCATCTGGTTACCGAGGCGACCGAAAAGCTGAGCAAGGCGCATCCCGGCATCGCCGCGATCGGCATCGGCGTTCCAGGCACGCCAAATCCCGAGACCGGCATGCTCAACGGGCGCTGTCCCGCGATCCCGGCGCTGCTCAAGGGGTCGCTGTCGAAACTGTTCGCCATTCGCTTCGGCGTGCCAGCCGTCGTCCGCAACGATGCCGTCAGCGCCACCCATGGCGAAATGCGCCACGGCGCCGGACGTCCGTTCTCACGCTTTGCGTTTCTCACGCTCGGCACCGGAATCGGTGGCGCCATGGTCATCGAGCGCAAGGTCATCGACGGCCCGGATGGGCTGCCGCCGCAGTTCGGCTGCATCTCGCTCGACCCGGCCCGCACCGATATCGCCGATCCGGTGCCGGGCATGGTCGAGAATCTAGCCAGCGCCCGCGCCCTGGTCAACCGCTACCGCCAACTGGAGCCGGACACCGACGCAAGGAACGCCAAGACCGTCGTCGACCTCGCCAAGGATGGCGATGCGGTCGCGCTGCAGGTGGTCGACGAGGTGGCACGCTGGCTCGGCCAGATGATCGGCATCATGTCGAACATGCTCAACATCGAGGCGGCGATCATCGGCGGCGGCCTGTCGCTGGCCGGTCCCTTCTTCACCGACCGCATCGCACTGAACGTCAGGGATTTCGTGCTGCTCAAGCCCGGACGCCCGCCGGTGATCGTGGCTGCCGAGCACGGCAATGATGCCGGCGTGATCGGAACCGCGGCACTGGCGCTCGACATGTTCGCGCCCACGGCAAAGGAATAGCGCCATGTCCGACGTCGAACTACGCAAGATTTCCAAGAGCTTCCAGAATCTGAAGGTCGTGCACGATATCGATCTCGACATCGACAAGGGCGAATTCGTCGTTCTCGTCGGACCGTCCGGATGCGGCAAGTCGACGACATTACGCATGGTGGCTGGACTGGAGAGGCCAAGCGGCGGCGAGATCCATATTGGCGGCAAGCTGGTCAACAACGTCCAGGCCAGGGATCGCGATATCGCGATGGTGTTCCAGAGCTATGCGCTCTATCCTCAGATGACGGTGGCGCAGAACATGGCTTTCGGCCTGCGCATCCGCAAGGTGCCGGAAGCGGAGGTGACACAGCGCATCGCCCGCGTCGCCGACATCCTCGACCTCAGCGAACTCCTGCAGCGCAAACCGCACCAATTATCCGGAGGTCAGCGCCAGCGTGTCGCCATGGGCCGCGCCATGGTGCGGCAGCCGAAAGTTTTCCTGTTCGACGAGCCGCTCTCCAATCTCGATGCCAAGCTCCGGGTCAAGATGCGCGCCGAGATCAAGAAGCTGCACCAGATGGTCGCCACCACCACCGTCTATGTCACGCACGACCAGGTCGAGGCGATGACGCTGGCCGACCGTGTCGTGGTGATGAACAAGGGCCGCATTGAACAGATCGGGCCGCCCAATGAGCTCTACCACGAGCCGGCCAGCCGCTTTGTCGCCGGCTTCATCGGCAGCCCCGGCATGAACTTCTTCAAATGCCGGCTGGAGGCGCGCGGCGACGGGCTGGCGGTGGTGCTGGGCGACGACACCGCGCTCGCCGTGCCGGCTTCCCGCACCGCGCGCTATGCTGGCCATGTCGGGCGCGAGCTCGAATTCGGCCTGAGGCCCGAGCACATCACCGAGCATCGCGAGCGGCCTGACACCGTCGGCATCAAGGTGCCGGTCGATGTCGTCGAGCCGATGGGTATGGAGACGCTGCTGCATGTTCTGATCGCCGGCGCCGAGGCGACGGCGCGCATCGACCCGGCGGCGACGCCGAAACCGGGCGAGATGGCGACGCTGTCGCTCGGCATGGGCCACATGCACCTTCTCGATCCCGAAAGTGGCAAGGTGCTCTGAAGGCTCCGCACAGACGACAACGGCTCCGCCACACTTTCACGTGTCAAAACCCAAAAACAATATATTATCCGTTGACAAATATAATTTTGGAGCGAATTTTTAGATGCGGCGCCAGACGACCGTGATGACCTTCGACGAGAGGGCCATCTCCATGCAGTCCCAGGAATGTGCCGGTCATGATCGACATCCAGAGCGTGTCAAAATCCTTCGTGACCAGGGACGCCGATCCGGTCCGCGCGCTGAATGAAGTCAGCCTGGAGATCTACGACAACGAGTTCTTCACGCTGCTCGGCCCGTCGGGCTGCGGCAAGACAACCTTGTTGCGCCTGATCGCCGGCTTCGAAGCGCCGAGTTCAGGCGCCATCCGCATCGCTGGCAGCGACGTCGCCGCGCTGCCGCCGCAGAAGCGACCGGTCAACACGGTGTTCCAGAGCTACGCGCTGTTCCCGCATATGAGCGTGGCCGAGAATGTCGCGTTCGGGCTGGAAATGCAGAACGCGCCGAAATCGCTGATCGATGACCGCGTCAGAGAAGCGCTTGAAATGGTGCGGCTGCAAGGCTTCGCCGCGCGGCGCCCGGCGCAATTGTCGGGTGGCCAGCAGCAGCGCGTCGCGGTGGCGCGCGCGCTGGCGCCGAAGCCCAGCGTGCTTCTGCTCGACGAGCCGCTTTCGGCGCTCGATCTCAAGCTGCGCAAGGGCATGCAGAGCGAATTGAAGCGGCTGCAGCGCGAAACCGGCATCACCTTCGTGCTGGTCACCCACGACCAGGAGGAGGCGCTGGCCATGTCCGACCGCATCGCCGTGATGTGCGGCGGCGACGTGCTGCAGATCGGTACGCCCAAGGATATCTACGACAATCCGCAGGACCGCTTCGTCGCCGACTTCATCGGCGAGTCCAACCTTTTGCCGGGTGCCGCCCTTGGCCGCGATCCGGCAAAGACGATTGTCGTGCGGCCTGAACACATCGTCGTCTCGCCGGCCTTGGATGGCGTCCGGGGACATGCCAGGGGCGCGGTCTCGGCCATCACCTTCCTTGGCTCCGACACGCTCTACGAGATTGTGCTGGAGGAGGGAGCAAAACTGCATTCGCGCACGCGCGGCGGTGCGACGCTGTCGACAGGCGACAGCGTCGTCGTCGACTGGGCGCGCCATGTCGAACGCGAACTGGCGAACTGAGATGGGTCCGAACCGCACCTATCTTTTGATTGCGCCGGCCATGCTGGTCATCGGCATCTTCATGGTCCTGCCGCTGTTCCTGGCGGTCGGTTATTCCTTCATGACCGCCAACCCCTATGGCGGCGTAACCCAGCCGCCAACTTTTGACGCCTATCTGCAATTCCTCTACCAGCGCGATTTCGACGACAGCCTGGTGTTCTCGCCGAGCTATGCGCTGATCATCCTGCGCTCGGTCTATCTCGCTGTCGCCACCACCTTGATCTGCCTCGTGCTCGGCCTGCCGGTCGCATGGTATATCGTCTGCCAGACGCCAGAGCGGCGTCGGGTGCTTCTGTTCGCCGTCACGCTGCCGTTCTGGATCAACACGCTGATCCGCACCTATTGCTGGATCCTGATCCTGCGCGACGAGGGCCTGGCCAATGGCGCGCTGCGTCATGCCGGGATCATCTCCGATCCGTTGCCGCTGCTCTACAATGACGGGTCGATCCTGCTCGGTCTCGTCTACACCTTCCTGCCTTTCATGGTGCTGCCGATCTATTCGACGCTGGAGCGCCTCGACTCCAGGCTGATCGAGGCCGCTTACGATCTCTACGCCAGCCGCACCGCCGTCTTCCGCCGCATCGTTTGGCCGCTGGCGAGACCCGGCGCGCTGGCCGGGGCTACCCTTGTCTTCGCGCCGGCGCTTGGCTCGTTCCTGGCGCCGGACCTGCTCGGCGGCGGCAAGAAGCTGCTGATCGGCAGTCTGATCCAGATGCAGTTCACCTCGTCGCGCAACTGGCCTTTTGGTGCAGCGCTTTCAACCGTGGTTACTGTCGTCGTGCTGACCGTCTTTGTCATCCGCTCGCGCAAAGCTGGGGAGCAACGGCGATGAATGGCGCAAAACCGTTCGACTGGCGGCACACGCCGGGCCTGTCGGTCTACACTGCTCTGATATTCGTGTTCTTCTACGCGCCGCTGCTGATCCTGGTGATCTACGCCTTCAATTCGAGCCGGCTGGTCACCGTGTGGTCCGGCTTCAGTTTCAAATGGTTCATCGCGGTCGCCAACAATGGCGCGATCCGCGATGCCGCCTTTAACAGCCTCATCATCGCTATCGTTGCCACCATCGCCTCGACGGCCATCGCCACGGCCGGTGCTCTGGCGCTCGAACGCGGCCGGCTGCGTTTCGGGCGCGGCGCGGCAACCGCCCTGATCGCCATGCCGCTGGTGGTGCCGGAGATCGTGGTGGCGATCACCACATTGATCTTCTTTTCCGGGCTCGGCATGCATCACGGGCTGATCAACCTGATGATCGCCCATACCGTCTTTTGCATCCCGTTCGCGTTGCTGCCGATCCAGGCGCGGCTGCGCGACATGGGCGGCACGCTGGAGGAGGCGGGACGCGACCTCTATGCCGACGAGTGGCGGCTGTTTCGCCGGATCACGCTGCCCTTGCTGACCCCGGCGATTCTGGCAGGCGCCATCATGGCCTTCGTCGTCTCGCTCGATGATTTCCTGATCTCGATGATGGTGTCGAGCGCCGGCTCGACCACTCTGCCGGTCTACATCTACGGCATGATGCGGCTTGGCGTGACGCCCGAGGTGAACGCCATCTCCACCATCCTTCTTACCGTTTCCATCATCTTCGTCGCGGCGGCCCTGCTCGTCGGACGGCGCAACCGATTTGCCTGACCATGATCCTGAAAAGTGGGAACCGGTTTTCGGAGGAGATCATGGTCAAACAAGAAGTCACAACAAAGAAACCAGTCAGAGGAGAACGACCGTGACCAAATGGAAGGAAGGACTTTCGAAAACAGCCTTGGCCGCCGCCATGCTGGGGGCGATCACCACCACCGCACTCGCCGATGCCGGTGAACTGCATATCTACAACTGGACCGACTATACCTCGGACGAAATGATCAAGAAGTTCGAGGCAGAGACCGGGATCAAGGTCACCATCGACACCTACGATTCCAACGAGACCGCACTCGCCAAGCTGAGTTCGGGTGCTGCCGGCTATGACGTGATGATCATCAGCAACGACTTCGTGCCGATCTTCGTCAAGCAGAAGCTGTTCCAAGAAGTCGATGCGGGCGCGATGCCGAATTTTAAAAACGTCGATCCGAAATGGCAGCACCGTCCCTGGGATCCCGATGCTAAATACACCGTGCCATGGGTGTGGGGTACCACCTCCTATTCGGTCGACACATCAGTCTACAAAGGCCCGACCGACAGCCTGAAACCGCTGTTCGATCCGCCGGCGGAACTCAAGGGCAAGGTCGGCATGTTCGGCTCGCCGACCGAAGTGATGTCGCTGGCGCTGGTCTATCTCGGCAAGGACCAGTGCAACAGCAATCCAGCCGACCTCAAGGAACTTGACGCCTTGCTCGAGGCGCAGAAGCCCTTTGTGAAGGTCTACAATTCCGATGGTATCGTCGAGCGCCAGGTTGCCGGCGAGACGGTCATGCACGAGCAATGGTCGGGCAAGGCGCTGGCGACGCGACAGCAGAAATCGACGGTCAAATACGTCTATCCCAAGGAAGGCGTTGTCGGCTGGATGGATAATGTCGCCGTGCCGACCAGCGCGCCCAATGTCGAGAACGCCAAGAAGTTCCTCAATTTCCTGATGGATCCGCAAAACATCGCGCTGCAGCAGAAATATACGGGCTACCAGAGCGCGATCGCCGGATCGAACAAGCTCCTGGCGCCGGATGTCGGCGGCTCGCCCGAATTCAATCCGCCGGCCGATCTCAAGATCACCTTCGCGCCGTCATGCGGCGAGAAGGCGATCCGCGCCTATGATCGCATCTGGACCAATCTGCGACAGTAGGCGGCGATGCAAAACGCCGTCCAGTTGCACGGACGGCGTTTTGTACTTCCGGAGAAAGTTGGATGAAACGCTACGCCCGCACCGTCGTCTTGCGCGCCGGAAGGTCGGAGGTCTCCGCCGCAAGCAGGATGTCGGTGGTGACAGCCAGATGCGCCGCCAGCAGTTCGGCTGCCTTTTCTGCATCGCGGTCGAGCACGGCAGCGGCGAGGTCCTGATGTTCCTTGCCGATGTTGCGGGCTCTTGGCGCCAGCGAGACCGAACGGCGGCGGTAGCGCTCGCTCTGGTCGTAAAGCTGGTCGCGCAGGCGCAGCAGCCAATGGCTATCGCAGCCGGCGACAAGCGCCTTGTGGAAGGCTGCGTGCGCGGTCGCCCATTCGTCGCTCGAATGCACGGGATCGTCGGGCGTGTGCTCGGGGGTGCGCGACAGCCTGTGGAGAGCGGCCACCAGTTGCGATTCCCAGACGACGTCGCCAACCTCGATGGCGCGGCGGATGCACAAAGTCTCGATCTGGATGCGCGTCTTGGTAAGATCGAGCAGGTCCTCGGCCGAGATCGGAGCGGCACGAAAGCCACGCTGCGGTTCGGCCACGACGAGGCCCTCGGAGGTCAGCCGCGACAGCGCCTCGCGTATAGCGCCAAGGCTGACGGACAGCCTGTCGCAGAGCTCCTGGACCTTGAGCCGGCTGCCCGGTTCGATCCGGCACGACAAGAGATCGGCGCGCAAATCTTCATACGCGCCCTGGGTGAGATTGATCGAGCCTTCCCTAGCCATCCGTTTGCCTGCGGGCGAATCCGTCCATCGAGGAGCCTTGATACATTATCTCTGGCAGAAGTCAGAATGCAAAATAATATATTCTATGTTGACAGATATATAATTTCTCAACAAAGTCCAGCCTTCAGAAGCGAGGAAAAGACCAGTGCGATTTGCAGCCTATAAATCGCCGCGGGGACCTGGGCTGGCGATCGCCTTGCCGGCAGGCGAGTTCCGCGGTATCGACGCAAGCGACGCGATGTTTCCAGGATGGCTTGACGAATTGATCGCTGATGGCGTGCAGGCGTTGCATGCCGCTGGCGGGCGGCTGGCCTGCGGGCGCCGGATCGATCCGGAATCGGTAGAATGGCTGCCGCCGATCTCAAGGCCCGGCAAGATCATCTGTGTCGGCCTGAACTATGTCGATCATTCGATCGAGAGCGGCTTCGTGCCGCCGACCTATCCCACCTTGTTCGCCCGCTTCTCGACGAGCCTGATCGGGCATGGTGCTGCCATCCGCCGTCCGGAAGCGTCGATCCAGCTCGACTATGAGGGCGAGATGGTGGCCGTCATCGGCAAGGCCGGCCGCCACATCGCGCCATCCCAGGCGTTGAGCCACGTCGCCGGCTATTCCATCTTCAACGATGCCTCTATCCGCGACTTCCAGACCAAGGCGCCGCAATGGACCGTCGGCAAGAATTTCGACGGCACCGGCTGTTTCGGTCCGATCTTCGTGACATCAGACGAGTTGCCGCCGGGCGGCAAGGGCCTGCGCATCCAGACGCGTCTCAACGGTGAGGTCGTCCAGAACGCCTCGACCGACGACATGATCTTCGACGTCGTCTCGCTGATCTCGATCATCAGCGAAGCCATCACGCTGGAGCCGGGCGACATTCTCGTCACCGGCACGCCATCGGGCGTCGGCGTGGCGCGCAAGCCGCAGTTGTTCATGAAGCATGGCGATGTCTGCGAGGTCGAACTCGAAGGCGTCGGCATCCTCTCCAATGTCGTGGCCGACGACGTCGCCGCCCGGCAAGCCGTCAACCAATAACCCCGCCAAACCCGAAAGGACGATGTCATGACAAGAGTGATGTTTAGAAATGCCATGATCTGGGACGGCACGGGCGCCGACGCCTATCCGGCCGATCTGCTGGTCGACAATGGCCGCATCGTCACCATTGCGCACACGCCAGGTCAATTGTCCGGCGACGGTGCGACGACGGTTGAATGCCGCGGTATGACGCTGATGCCTGGCCTCGTCGAAGGCCATGCCCATATCTCCTTTGGCGGCGCGATCAAGGATTCCGACCTCGGCCTGATCCCGCCCGAGGAGCATCTTCTGCTCACCATGCGCAATGCCAAGACCTTGCTCGACCATGGTTTCACCAGTGCCTATAGTGCGGCAACCTCGAAGCTCAGGCTCGACATCGTCATCCGCAATGAGATCAATGCCGGCCGCTTGCCGGGTCCGCGCATGCGCGCCGGCAGTCCGGAGATTACGGTCACCGGCGGCCTCGGCGACGAGCGCCAGCAGCATATGTACCACGAGAGCTTCGGCATGATCGCCGATGGCGTCGAGGAGATCACCAAGGCGGTGCGGCTCTGCTGCCGCGAAGGCGCCGACAACATCAAGATCAATATCTCCGGCGATGATCTGAGCCCGGCGGCGCATGGTGGCCTCACCGTCATGAGCGAGGCCGAAGTGCGGACGGCGGTGCAGGTGGCGCGTGACTTCGGCAAGAAGATCAACTGCCATGCCCGCGCAGCCGGCTCGGTCAAGCGCGCGGTGAAGTGTGGCGTCGACGTCATCTACCACTGCGAATCCGCCGACGAGGAGGCGCTGGACGCGCTGGAATCGGCCAAGGACCGCATCTTCGTCGGCCCGGCCATCGGCATCATCTACGGCACGCTCTATGAGGGCGAGCCCTTCGGCTTCACGCATGAGATGGCGGTGAAGTTCGGCATGCAGCGCATCCTGGACGACAGCCGCAAGGTTTACACGGAACTCCGCAAGCGCGGCGTGCGCGCGCTGATCGGCGGCGACTACGGCTTCGCGCAGACGCCGCAGGGCACCAATGCGCGCGACCTCAAGCATTTCGTCGACCTGCTCGGCTATTCGCCCAGCGAAGCCTTGCAGTGCGGCACACGGCTCGGCGGCCAGGTGATGGGCCTTGGCGATGAGCTTGGCATGGTCAAGGAAGGCTTCATCGCCGATCTCCTGCTGGTCAATGGCGACCCGCTGAAGGACCTCGACATGATGGTGCATGAGAAGAACCTCGTCGTCATCATGAAGGATGGCGAGCTTTACAAGGATCAGTCCGCCTCCGTCGCCGCGCAGCGGCAGGCAGCCTGAGATCATGCAGCCGCAAGTTCCGATCGATGTCGATGAGACAAGCGGCATCTGGCGGACCGACGAGCTGCCCATGGTCTATCTGCCTAGGCACTTTCTGGTGAACAATCATCTCGCGGTCGAGGAAGCCCTCGGTCGCGAGACCTACCGCGCCATCCTGCGTCAGGCGACGGCAAAGTCCGCCATCGAATGGTGCGAGGCGCAAGTCCGTGGCAAGGGGCTCGATCGCGAGGCGACATTCCGCCACTATTTCCAGCGCCTGTCGCAGCGCGGCTGGGGCCAGTTCTCGATCGATATGTTGGACGTTGCCGGCAGTCGCGGAAGCATCAGCCTCAGGAATTCGATCTTTGCCCTCGAGGCCGGGCACCAACCCGGCCAGCGCGTCTGCTACATGTTCGAGGGCTTTGTCACCGGCGCGCTTTCGTTTCTGCTTCGTCACTCGGCGGCGAAGTCGGGCAAGATCGAAGCGGAGGAGATACACTGCGCCTGCGAAGGCCAGCACGATCATTGCCGTTTCGACTTCTCGTTAACGCCATAAAATCGCACCACGAAGTGTATCTTCCGCGTTCTCGACTTCGCCCTTCAAGATTTCGGGATACTGCTTGGTCAGAAAGACGCGAACCTTGCACTGCAACGGGGATTGAGCGCTGCCAGCCTTCGCGGATCCAGACTGGCCCGCGCGAGGGGAAGCTTCAAGACAATCGAACACATCGCGGTGGCGCTTGTGATCGTACGGCAGCGGCCGGGGAGAAAAAGCTACCTGATAGCGACACCATCGATCGGGACGAACCAGACGGCAATTTCCGCGAGCCTTTCTGTTTTGACGTCGCCAAGTGTTGACCAAGCGATGGCCAGCGATGCGGGGCAGATTGCTCGGGAATGGCGTCAGAAGCCCGAGAGGGCATCGGACACGTTCTATCGCGTTCTCGCGTGTACATCGCACAAGGCGTCTGACGCGTGCTTCGGCGCGGACGGCAGACAGATTGTGCAATAGCCCGGACCCTGTTCGCGACGAGTTGCGTGGCTCGAACTCCGGTGACAGATCTACTGGCGTTCGCCAGGATCGGAGCAACTCGGCCATCAGCCGTTGGGAATTCCGGCGGCTACGCTGCGCGTAAACGGCGTATCGGACACTCCAGAGCATGATTTCAAGGCTGTCCCAAGGCACCGGAAGGGATTTGCGTCAGATCTGACCGGCTCAAGACATACTTTCAGTCATTATTTCATTGATCACTATGCATTTCTTTTAGTTATACGCAACTCCTACACTATCTCTCGCCGCCAACCCTGACGGTGATGTCAGACAAGGAGTGGGACCACCGACCGTTTGAGAAATAAAGCCGTTCGACTGGTGCGGATTTCTATCGAGTTGAATTACGTGACGCGACCAGAATGGCCGCCAATACCGTAGCAACGGAGAGGGAGAGGGTGCTCGATCTCGACGGTTCGATGCGAGACCGCGATGTCAGGTCCAGTATGCCGAGCAACGTCTGCAACTGCGCTTGAGCCTGGCGCAGCGTGAACGGCTAGCCGCAACCAAATGCCCCAAACCCGAACCCTTTCAGGAGGCGGCCATCGGAAGCCCTTCGAAGGGCGTCATGCCCTACACAGGGCCACAAAGGAGACCAGCAGTGATTATCACCACTATCCAGAACGACGGCTCCGGGCCGCCGACCATCCGAGAGCATCTATCCCGCCTCTTGAAGTTCATCTCTCTGTTTGCAGGAGCCACGATCATGACCCAATCTGCCCTTGCCGCCCCGAACGTCGTCAGCGACCCGAACATTGATCCGCAGGTTCGTTCGTTCCTGGAGCAGATCAACAAGGACCCTAGCCCCTTCTGGGAACTGCCTCAGCCGAAGCCGCAGGAGATTCTGACGGGACTCCAGAACCAGACGCAGGTTGACATGTCCGGCGTCACCACGGCGGAGAAGACCATCACGCAGAACGGGCACCAAGTGAAGCTTTACGTCATGAAGCCTGAGAAGGTGAGTGGGAAGACGGGTGTCTTGCTCTTTATCCATGGTGGCGTTTGGATTGTCGGCAACTACGAGAACCATAAGCGCCTGCTGCGCGATCTGGTGGTTGGATCGGGCCAGATTGGTGTGTTCGTCGAATATACGCCGCTGCCGACGGCCAAATTCCCGACCCAATTGGAGGAGTCCTACGCCGCGCTCCAGTGGGTTGCTGCCCATGCCGGCGAGTTCGGTGCTGATGGGAAGCACATCGCGGTCGCTGGCAACTCGGTCGGCGGCAATATGACTGCAGCCCTGTCACTGATGGCGAAAGATCGCAATGGTCCGAAAATCAGCTATCAGGTGCTGCTCATCCCCGCTACGGACGCCAGCGTCGATACCCAGTCCTATCTGGACTATGGCACGGACCGCTTTCTGGCGCGCTCATTCATGAAGTACGGCTGGGATCTCTATGCACCCGACGCCAAGACACGCGACAATCCTTACGTCTCGCCGCTACGCGCCACGCTCGATCAGCTGAAGGGCTTGCCACCAGCGCTCGTCATCACCGCCGAAAACGATCCTCTTCGCGACGAAGGGGAGGCCTATGCCCACAAGCTGGAGCAGGCCGGCGTCGACGTAGCTGCCGTGCGCTACAATGGTACGATACACGATTTCGTGCTTCTGAACGCGCTACGTCATGTTCCATCGACGGATGCAGCATTGCGGCAAATCGCCGATGGCATTCGCGAGCATATCGCAAAGTAGAGGAGCGATCCGGGGCGACACGGTTTGTCTCCGTGTCGTCTCTTTCGCTAGATGAGATTTTGGTTGGAGTGGTTTGGAAATCCATCTGGGAGATGCACTCAATCCACTTTAGGCGGGCACTAGCCTACCCGCATGGTATGTGCACGACGAACGCCGACGTTATCAACCAGGACCTGCTGGCCTTTGTGAAACGCTAGATCGCCGCGCGCTCTATCGGGCGCAAAGTGGGGATCCAGTTCTTAAGACGCGCCGAGGACGCGATTGCTGATGTGCCTATGTTTCTGCATCAGACGGTCAATTCCTGTACGAAATCTAGAAAGGCGCGAACTTTGGCGGAGACTAAATTCGACGCATGATGATAGGCATAGAGAGGGAAAGTCTCGTCTACCCAGTCCGGAAGCAACTGGACAACTCGCCCCTCCGAGAGCAGATCTTTGACATAGAGCTCCAGCAATTGCGCGATGCCAACTCCCCCGACGCAAGCCCCAACTAAGGAGGCTGTGTCGTTGACCATCAGCCGCCCGGGAGCCTCGAATGGAACAACTTCCCGGCCTCGCTGAAACTCCCACTCAAAGGGACGCCCCGTCGTCGGATCGCGGATTAATATGCATTGATGTCCTTTCTCCAAATCCCTCGGATGCTTGGGCTCGCCTCGGCGCGCAAGATAGGCGGTGGAAGCACACGTCAGGACACGCGTTTCGAGCAATAACCTAGCTTTTAGGGAAGAGGACTCCGGTTCTCCGAAACGGATCGCGACGTCGAAGCCGTCTGCGACCAGATCGCCCATTCTGTCGCGCACACTTATTTCGACGGAAAGATCAGGGAAACGGTCAAGGAATTCGTTCATTCGCCGCGCTAATATATAGTGACCGAATGTACCATCCGTGTTGACTCTTAGCCGCCCTCGAACAACCGCCTTTGACCCGCTGGCCGTCACTGATGCATCCTCGATGCCGGCGAGAAGTGGCGCGATTGCTTCATAGAAGCGCCGACCTTCGTCAGTTAGCGAGATAGCACGAGAGGTGCGATTGAAGATTCGGATGCCGACCCGCTCCTCTAGGCGAGCTACGGCGCGACTCACCGCGGGCTGAGTTAGGCCCATGGCTTCGCCTGCTCGGGCGAAACTGCCAGCCTCGACCACGGCTGAGAGAACGCCGACCCCGCTCAGCAATCTAGTGTCGAAAGCCATATAGGCATACTTTCAGTTATCCTTTCAGTGAAAGTTATGCATTTTTTTTAGCCTCACTCAAGTCCTAGATTGCTCCCGGCCACCGCCTTTGATGGCGATGCAAGACATGAAGGAGCAACACATGAGCAAGACTGGAAAGGTTGCACTAATCACCGGCTCATCGCGCGGTATCGGTGCAGAACTCGCCCTTCACCTCGCGATGAACGGGTTTAAGATCGTCGTGAATTATGCTGGCAGTGCGGGTCCAGCCCGGGAAGTTGCCGACAAGATTGCAGCGTCGGGCGGCGAAGCGATCGTCGCACAGGCTGACGTCGCCAATCCCGCGGCGGTCATCGCTATGTTCGACGCGGCCGAGAATGCCTTTGGCGGGGTCGATGTTGTCGTCAACTGTGCCGGCATCCTGAAGCTCGCTAAAATCGCCGACCTCGACGACAAGACATTCGACCAGACCATCGCAATCAATCTAAAGGGCACGTTCAACGTCTGCCGTGAAGCGGCAAAGCGCTTGCGAGTCGGTGGACGCATTATCAATTTCTCATCCAGTGTCATCGGCGCTCGCCTGCCGACCTATGGGGTTTATATCGCTACCAAGGCCGCTGTCGAAGGCCTGACCCAGGTCTTAGCTCAGGAAATGCGCGGCCGCGGCATCAGTGTGAACGCGATCGCGCCCGGTCCTGTCGCCACTGACCTCTTCCTGAGCGGAAAGAGCCCGGAACTCATCGATCACATGGCGAAGATGAATCCGCTCGAACGTCTCGGCCAGCCCCAGGATATTGCGCGCGTCGTCGGCTTTCTCGCTGGCCTTGAGGGCGGCTGGATCAACGGCCAGACGATTCGCGCGAACGGTGGAATGTGCTGACGGGAACCCCCTCAAGCTTATCCCCACTCACTGTCTAGGAGCCTCACCATGAAAGAAGTGATCCTTGTCACCGGCGCATCTAGCGGCTTCGGCCTGCTGTCCGCCCGAGCACTCGCTCAAGCGGGCCACACGGTCTACGCTTCAATGCGGGAGACCACCGGGCGCAACGCGCCGCGAGTTGCAGAGGTTGAGGCTTATGCAAAGGAGTTGGGCGTCGACCTGAGGACGGTCGAACTTGACGTCAGTTCTGATCCGTCCGTGACCGCCGGGGTTACCAAGATAATCGCGGACAATGGCCGGCTCGACGTTATCGTGCATAACGCTGGCCATATGGTGTTTGGACCAGCAGAGGCCTTCACGCCCGAGCAATATGCTGAACTATATGACATCAACGTTCTTTCGACGCAGCGCATCAACCGGGTGGCGTTGCCGCAGCTTCGCAAACAGGGGCGTGGCCTGTTGGTCTGGGTTTCGTCCTCATCCACGCGCGGTGGGACACCGCCGTTTCTAGCACCGTATTTCGCCGCCAAAGCTGCTATGGATTCGCTCGCTGTATCCTATGCGAGCGAAGTCGCACGCTGGGGCGTTGAAACCTCAATCGTGGTTCCGGGCGCCTTCACCAAGGGCACTAACCACTTCGCTCATTCTGGCACGCCGGCCGATAAAGGCGTGGTCGCGGCCTATGAGGGCGGCCCTTATGCGGGGGTCGCTGACCAGGCGCTGAAAGGTTTGGCCGCATTGGAACCCGCAGACGCCGATGCCTCGGCTGTCGCGATAGCAATTGCCGACGTCGTGAATGCGCCATTCGGAAAACGGCCCTATCGCGTCTTCGTTGATCCCTCACAGGATGGGGCTGAAGAAGTGTTCAGGATCGGCGATCGCATGCGCCGCGAGATGTTTCGAAACATCGGTCTCAAAGATCTTCTCGCTCCACACATTAACGGTTGAAAGACCACTGCGGCACACGCCTTCGCATCCGCCGCTCGGCGGCGACCGAGAGCGGGACATGGGGACATCAGCTTAATGCCGCGCCCATCCGCTTGGAAATCGAAACGATCCATGCGCGCAGTTCCGGGCCGAAGGGCTTTTGCAAGGCTGCACGGTCCCAGGCAAGGAAATAGGCCTGAGACAATTTTAGCCGCTGATCGAAAGGGACAATGAGCCGGCCGGATGCAATATCCTCGGCGGCCATCGAAAGTTGCGCCAGCACTATGCCCCTTCCGTTCGTCGCGGCATCGATCGCGGCGCTCGACAAGGAGAAGGCGACTTCGCCCGAAACCTTTCGGTACGATGCCCCGATGCTTGCGGCCCATTCCGCCCAACCTGGCGGCGAGCGGTGGTCGCGGGCCCACTCTATGCTGAGAAGCGGCAGATCGAGAATGTCGGCGGGTTTACGCACAGGATGCTTGGCGAGCAGCGCTGGCGAGCATGCCGGCACCACCCAATCCGTGAACAGTTCGGTGTAGTGGTTGAAATCACGATACTTGTCACCGTAGGAAATACGGAAATCAAACTCTTCTGTGTCCAATCGGGGCTCTGTCTCGGCGCCAACCAGGCGCACCGTCGCGCCGGCATGGCTGGCCTGCCAATCCAGCAGTTGCGGGCCGATCCATTTGCTGGCCAGCGATGGCAGGCAGGAGATGGTCAAAGTGTCCGCGGAGCGGGCCCGTTCGATGACATCCTGAGCCTCGCGAATCTGTTCGAATCCGACGGAAACCGCTGCGTGATAGACACGGCCCAACGCCGTGAGGGCCACGCTCCTGCCGCGCCGTTCCAACAGCCTCGCCTCCAGGGCATCTTCGGCCTTGCGTATCTGTTGGCTGACGGCGCCGACCGACACTCCAAGCTCGTTTGCCGCGGCGGTCACGCTGCCGCACCTGCCGAAAGCCTCGAAGGCCTGTATCGCACGCAACGGGGGCGTCTTGTTCACCTGGGCAACGATCCTGAGGTCAGCTTGATTTAGTTTTTCTAAAATAGAACGCAGATGCAAGCCCTATGTCGCCCCAGGCTCGCACGATATTCGTTTTCGTGTTCACAAGCTGGGGAGGACGCCATGTTTCTTCGAAACTGCTGGTACGTTGCCGCATGGGATCATGAGGTCGCCGACCGGCTGGTGCCAACCCGAATCCTCGGCGAGGACATTGTCCTCTACCGACGGACCGATGGCCAGGTGGCGGCGCTCGAAGACGCATGTCCGCATCGCAAGCTGCCTTTGTCCATGGGCCGCATCAAGGGCGACACGGTCGAATGCGGCTATCACGGCCTGACCTTCGACAGCACGGGAACCTGCACGCGTGTGCCGGGCGCGGAAAAGATACCGCATGTCGCATGCGTCCGCTCCTATCCGATCGCCGAACGCTACGGACTGCTCTGGATATGGATGGGCGAGGCGGCCAAGGCCGATCCCGCCTTGATTTTCGAGGTCGACCACTGGGGCGATCCGGCATGGGGCGTCAACCGCGGCGAGTCGATGTCGCTGGATTGCAATTATCTCTACATGACCGATAATTTGCTCGATCCCTCGCATGTGTCATGGGTCCACCAATCCTCCTTCGGCGGCGTCCAGGCTATGGAGGATGCGCCGCTCGAAACGACGGTCGGCGCGGACGGTGTGACCGTGTGGCGCTGGGTGGTCGATGCCGAGCCGGCGCCTTTCTATGCGCCCTTCCTCAAATTCACCGGCAAATGCGACCGCAAGCAGCATTATGAGGTGCGTTACCCCTCAAACGCGATCATCAAGGCGATCTTCGTGCCGGCCCGCACCGGCGGCGAAGGCAAGCCGCTGCACGAGGACGTGTTCCTCATGGACAGCTACAATTTCATGACGCCGGTCGATGAGAACCAGACGAAATACCACTGGTTCCAGATGCGCAACTTCGCGCCCGACGATCTGGAGGTTTCGCGCCAGTTCGCCACATCCGTGCGTGGCGCCTTCGACGAGGATCGCGTCGTGCTCAATGCCGTGCACAAGGGCATGGCCGACAAGCGCACGCCCAATCTCGATCTCAAGATCGATGTCGGTCCGCTGCGCTTCCGTCGCAACCTCGCCAAGCTGATCGCCAGCGAGAGCCAGGAATTGGCGGCCGCCGAATGAACGCATTCACCGCCCGCGACACTATCGCAAGCAGCGGGTTTCGTGACCTGAAGGTGGTCGCGAAGGTGAAGGAAAGCGCTGTCATCACGTCGTTTCATTTCGAGCCGGTCAATCCACGCGACTGGCGCGCTTTCGAGCCGGGCCAGTTCCTGGTGTTCCGCATTCCGGTGCCCGGGAGTGCCGCCGGCGAAAGGGGATACGTGCTGCGCAACTACAGCGTCTCCTGTTCGCCGGCCAGCGAGGCCCGTTACCGCATCAGCGTCAAGCGCGAGGTCGCACCCGCCCCGGGGCTTCGCGACGGGACAGGCTCGTGCTTCCTGCATGACCAGGTCGACGTCGGCGATGTGCTCCAGGCGGAAGGGCCGCGCGGCGATTTCGTGCTCGACAGGACCAGCCCCCGTCCGGTCGTGCTGCTCAGCGGCGGCGTCGGGCTGACGCCGATGGTGTCGATGCTGCATGCGCTGGCCTCGATGCCGGGCCGCCGTGCCGTCTTTATCCATGCTTGCGAGAATGGCGACGTGCATGCCTTGCGCGACGAGGTGGCGGGCCTTGTCGCCACCCGGCCCGGGCTGATCGCCCATTACTGCTACCGATCGCCGTCCGAACACGACAGGGCCGAGCGGCGCTTTCAAAGCGAGGGCATGATTTCGCGAGACGTGCTGCAGCGCCTGCTGCCGATCGACGACTATGATTTCTATCTCTGCGGGCCACCGCCGTTCATGCAGGCGATCTACGGCCTGTTGCGCGGGCTTGGCGTGCCGAAGCATCGTATCGCTTACGAATTCTTTGGCCCGGCGACGGTGCTCGAGCCGGATGCGGTGCGAGTCCTCCCGGGTCCCGTGCAGCCGGCAAGTATCGAGGCGACCGGCGAGGCGATAACAGTGGAGTTCCGAAAGTCGGGCCTCCGGGCTGTCTGGGATGGCTCGGCGGCATCGCTGCTCGACTTTGCCGAGGACCAGGGCCTGTTCCCGGAATTCAGCTGCAGGGCCGGCATTTGCGGGACTTGCAAGTCGCGGCTGGTCTCGGGCGAGGTCGCCTATTTCGAAGAACCGCTGGACGAACTTAGGGCAGGCGAAGTGCTGCTGTGCTGCTCGAAGCCGCGCGGATCAGTCGTCCTGGATATTTGACAAGATCGTCGTGCCGCGCGTGGCCGGGGGAAACGGAAGTCGGGATTTGGAACAGTCGGTCAAACCAGCGTCAAGCCTGCCACTCAATCCGCATGTCGCGGCATTGCCGTCCTACAATGCCGGCATGAACATCGCGATGGCGCGGGCTCTGAGCGGGCGCCACGACATCGCCCGGCTTGCCAGCAACGAAAACCCCGACGGTTGTTCTCCCGCCGTCACCGCCGCGCTGGCCTCCTCGTCGTTTGAGCCATGGCGTTATGCCGATCCGGCCTGCACGGCGTTGCGGGCGGCACTTGGCGATAGACTGACGGTCGACCCCAACCTGATTGTCGTCGGCAATGGCTCCGAGGAGATGATCGCCGCCATCTCGCGTGCCGTCCTGGTGCCGGGCGCCTCGGTGGTGACGACGGTGCCGAGCTTCGGCTTGCATGAGATAGAGCCGCTGGCGGCCGGTGCTGATGTCGTCAAGATCGCCATGACGCCGGAGATGAGCTTCGACCTTGCCGCGCTCGAAACGGCGATCGCCGCCGGGCCGCGAGTGGTCTTCATATCCTCGCCCTGGAACCCGGTCGGCCCCGGTCTCGACCGCTCCAGCTTGCGACGGCTGATCGGCGCCGTTCGGCCCGGCACGCTTCTCGTCCTCGACGAGGCGTATTTCGAGTTTGCCGATCCCGGCGCGCCGGACGGCATCGAGGTTCTGCGCGACAGCTCTATCGACCATGTCGTGCTGCGGACGTTTTCGAAGGCTTATGGCCTGGCGGGACTGCGCGTGGGTTATGCCGTCTGTTCCAGCCTTGAACTGGCGAGAGTGATTGCCGCCGCGAAGACGCCGTTCAACGTCAACGCCGCGGCGCAGACCGCCGCTGTGGCTGCCCTTGCCGATGAAGGTTGGATGAAGGCGTCGGTGGGGCGCATCAGAGCCGAGCGTGCCCGCACAGCCGCCGCGCTTGCCGGCCTTGGCTTCCAGATTGCGCGGTCGCAAACGAACTTCCTGTTCTTCGACGGCAAGGTCGACAGTTCGAGCCTTGCCGCTGGTCTCCTCAAGCAGGCGATTATCGTCAAGGCGTGGCGTGAGGCCGGCTATGAGCGCTTTTTGCGCGTCACCATCGGCTCCCCGGCGGAAAACGACCGGCTGATCACGGCGCTCCAGGGATTGGTGGCACAATGACCGGCCTCGCTTCTCCAGGGCAAACGGGCTGGATCGGCCAGGCGGTGCCATTGCCTGTTGTCGACAGCATCCGCGGTGTCGTCGGCGCCTCGAACGTGCGGACCGGCGACGATGCCAGGGCGATCGACCTTGGGTCGAACGGTATGGATTGCGGCGCCGGCATTGTCGTCACGCCTTCGTCGACGGAGGAGGTCGCGGCGGTGGTGCGCATCTGCCGCCGCAACGAGGTTCCCATCGTGCCGCAAGGCGGGCGGACCGGCCTGGTCGGCGGCAGCATTTCGCGGCCGGGCGAGATCGTCCTGTCGACGGCGCGCTTGAGCCACATCGATCGGCTCGATCCAATCGAGCGCGTGGCGGTGGTCGGCGCCGGCGTCACTCTGGAAGCCCTGCAGCAGGCCGCGCTCGAACACCGGCTGGAACCGGGCATAGACCTTGCAGCGCGCGGCTCGGCGACGATCGGCGGCATGGTGTCCACCAATGCCGGTGGGGTGATGGCCTTTCGCAACGGCGTCATGCGCCATCGCGTGCTTGGCCTCGAGGCCGTGCTGGCCGACGGATCGATCTATTCCGATCTGACCCGGGTGGTGAAGAATTCCGCCGGCTACGACCTGAAGCATCTCTTCATCGGTGCCGAGGGCACGCTCGGCATCGTCACCCGCGTGGTCGTCAAGCTCGATCCTTCGCCGCGAGCCACCGCCACCGCGCTTTTCGGCCTGCCGTCGGTCGACGCGGCTTTGCAGATCATCCGCATGGCGCTGGAATCGGATGTGGGGCATCTGCGCGCGGCGGAGGCGATGTGGAACTCGTATTTCAGGCTGGCCGCCGCCGTGCATGGATGGTCCGAAGCCGGCGTGGCGCCCGGGCAGCCTTTGTTCCTGCTGCTGTCGCTTGGCGGCGCGCGCGAGGACGCGCTGCGCGAGGATTTCGAGCGGATTTATTCGGAAGCGATGGAGCGTCATCCCGAAGCGACCGGCATCATTGCCGGCTCACGCCGGCAGGAGGACGATTTGTGGCGGCTGCGCGAGGATACCGGCGTGCTTTACCGCGCTCATCCCGATGCGCCTTCTTTCGACGTATCTGTGCCATTGTCGGAGATTTCAGCCTATCTCGAAAGGATCATACCCGGCCTTGCCGCGATCGAATCGGGTCTTGCGCCCTATGTCTTCGGACATCTGGCCGATGGGAACCTGCATATCGTGCTCAACCGCCAGGGTCCGCTGGCTCCTCACATCGCGAAGGCGGTCGAGGACGTCCTGTATCAACAGCTTCGGGAGATTGGCGGTTCCTTTTCCGCCGAGCATGGCGTTGGGTCGAAGCGCATCCATTCCCTGGTGGCGACAGCCGACCCGACGAAGCTCGCTGCGATGGAGCGGGTGAAAAGAGCCCTGGACGATCAGTCGATCATGAACCCCGACAAGGTGCTTGCCTGCGATGCCTGGTTCGTCCGGTCCTCCAGGCCGCTCCCTTCCGGCAGCGAGCGCCGACTGCCCCTTAAGAACGCGAGCGATCTCAACGATGAATAGCCCCACGGCGGAACGACAGGGAATGAACGGATTGACCGCGGCTGCCAGTCGCCCGGCGGGACCAATGGTACGCCATGAAGAGCCGGCGCCCTATGCCCCGGATTTCGCCGGCTTGCGCCAGGGCTTCCGCGAGGCGGCCAAGCGGGCGGGCGCGGAACTGTCTGAATATATCCATCCGCTGAACGGACCGGATGGCGAGGCCCTGGCGACCGATGTGGCGCTGCTTGGCCGCCGCGATGCGCCGAAACTGATCGTGCTCATCTCCGGAACGCATGGCGTTGAAGGGCCGTTCGGCTCGGCCTGCCAGACCGCGTGGCTGGGCCAGAAGAACCTGCGGCGTCTGCCCGACGACATAGCGATCCTTGCCATCCACCTCATCAATCCCTGGGGCACGGCATGGTCGCGGCGCGTCAATGAAGACAATGTCGACCTCAACCGCAACTTCATCGACTGGGCGGCGGGTGCTCCCGTCAACAACGGCTATGCCGGCTTGCACGATGCGCTTGCCTACCATGAATGGGAAGGGTCGGACCGCATAGCGGCCGACGAGAAGCTCGCCGCGGCACGCAGGAAACTTGGGCATGCCGGACTGGCGGCGATCGTCGAGGCCGGCCAGTATGAATTCGCCGACGGGCTGTATTACGGCGGCGGCGGTCCCGTCTGGTCGAACCGCACCTTGCACGAGATCCTCAAGACCTTTGCCGGCGGGGCACGCCAGGTCATCGTCTTCGACCTGCATACCGGCGCCGGGCCCTATGGTTATCCGGCTCTGCTCTCGGTGGCGAGTTCCGAGCATCCCGGCCTTGCCTGGGGCAAATCCATCTTCGGGCCAGCGCTAGCGACAGTCCTTACAGGTCCGGGCGCCAAGACGGGCACCGGCATCGCCGCAACTGCGACCGGCTATGTCTCCGATGCCGTCCGCAAGGCAATGCCGAGGGCGCGCGTGCTGCCGCTTGTCATCGAATGCGGCACGCTGGACGGCCCGACCGTGATGGAAGCGGTGCAAGCCGACAATTGGCTGCATCTGTTCGGCAAGCTCGATTCGCCGCTGGGCAGGCGGATCCGGGACACGCTGCGCTCGGCCTTCATTCCGGCCGACGCGGATTGGCAGCGGACCTGCCTGTCGAGCAGCCTGCGATACTTCGACCGTGCGCTGGCGGACCTGCAGGCTGTCGAGATCGGCCAGGACGAGGCCGTCGCGAAAGAACAGACGTCGCCGGCCGTTCGCGCCGCGATGGTCGCCCAGGCCCCCGCCCAGGAACCGAGGCCCACGACACCAGCCGTGCAGATCGACGAGCTTCACAAGAGCTTCGGCTCCCTTCTGGTGTTGAAGGGGGTCAATCTCACGGCGCATGCCGGGGAGGTGATTTCCATGATCGGCTCGTCCGGATCCGGCAAGAGCACGTTCCTGCGTTGCATCAACCTCCTGGAGCAGCCGGATGGCGGCAAGGTCGCCATCGACGGCGAGGTCATCAAGATGAAGCCGCTGTCGAACGGCCGTGTCGGGCCGACCGACATGGCGCAGGTCGAACGCATCCGCGCCCGCGTCGGGATGGTCTTCCAGAACTTCAATCTCTGGCCGCACATGACGGTGGTCGAGAACATCATCGAGGCGCCCCGGCATGTGCTGAAGGAGCCCCGCGAGAAGGCCATCGAACACGCCCACGCCCTGTTGAAGAAGGTCGGGCTCGCCGACAAGCACGCCCATTATCCGGGCCAGCTGTCCGGCGGCCAGCAGCAGCGCGCGGCGATCGCGCGGACGCTTGCGATGCGGCCCAAGGTCATCCTCTTCGACGAACCGACATCGGCGCTCGATCCCGAGCTGGTCGGCGAGGTGTTGCGGGTGATCCGTCAACTGGCGGAGGAAGGCAACACCATGATCCTCGTGACGCATGAGATGCAGTTCGCGCGCGAGGTCTCCCACAAGGTCCTGTTTCTCCACCAGGGAAAGGTGGAGGAGGAGGGTGCGCCCGCGGAGCTGTTCGGCAGCCCGCGCTCGGAGCGTCTGCGTCAGTTCCTGGCGCGCACGCTGTGAGGAGAAACCGCACCCTCGAAGCGTTCGGTTCGCACCGGACAACGGCAATGAAGATCAACAACAAGGGGAACTGACATGAAACTGAAAGTCTTGACGCTGCTCGCCTTTCTCGCGGGAAGCATGGGCAGCGCATTGGCCGCCGAAGGCGAATTGTCCATCGGAACGGAAGGCGCCTACCCGCCATGGAGCATGTCCGACGCCAATGGCAATGTCACCGGTTTCGACGCCGATGTCGGCGCATTGCTCTGCACCAAGCTCCAAGTGAAGTGCCACTTCGTCGTGCAGGCCTTCGACGGGTTGATCCCGGCGCTGAAGGCCAAGCGCTTCGACGTCATCATCTCCGGCATGTCGATCACCGCCGATCGCAAGAAGGAGATCAATTTCAGCGTCGGCTACGCCGAACTGGCCAATATGTTCGTCGCGGCCAAGGGCTCTGATCTCGCTGTCATCACCGACGTCGACACGCTGCTGAAATCGCTCGACGGCAAGAAGGTCGGCGTGCAGGCCGGCACGACGCACGCGCATTTCCTCGAGAAGCGCGCGCCGAACGCCGACCTGAAAACCTACGATACGCTCGACCAGATGCAGATCGACCTTGCGAGCGGCCGTATCGACACCGCTTTCGCCGATCAATCCGCCTTGCAGGACTTTCTGGACAAGCCGGATGGCAAGAACTTCCAACTGGTCGGCGTTGAGATCAAGAGCACATATGATCCGACGCTCGGCGAAGGCATCGGCGTCGGTATTGCGCAGGACAATACCGAGCTCAAGGCCAAGATCGACAAGGCGCTTTGCGAGCTGATCGCCGATGGTTCGGTCGGCAAGGCCAGCCAGAAATGGTTCAAGACGGACATTTCCCGGCCCTGCCAGTGACGGCTTGGGTTTCCAGCGCATGTGCCCGGGCAACCGGGCGCATGTATCCGGGCTTCGTCTCATTCGCTTAGCAGACTAGGACGCTCACATGGAATTCGGTCTCTGGCAAGTTTGGGAAGCGGGTTGGGTTCCCGCGATCTTGCGCGGCGCATCGATAACGATCTTCGTCGGTCTCGTCAGCATGGCGGCCGGGCTGGTCATCGGCACTGTCTGCGGCCTGATCAAGTGGGCCCGGATATTTCCGCTTTCGCTGCTGGTCGATGCCTATACGTCGCTGGTGCGTGGCGTGCCCGAACTGCTGATCATCTACCTGCTGTTTTTCAGTTCGGTTGAATTCGTGACCAGGGTCGTGACCGCTTTCGGCTATGCCGGCGTCGCCGAGAGCGGCTATGCGTTCGTTATCGCGGTCATCGCCATCGGCGCCATTTCAGGCGCCTATTCGACCGAGGTCGTGCGCGGGGCGCTCGGCGCCATCCCCAATGGGCATATCGAGGCCGCTCGCGCGCTCGGACTGCCCGGCGGCCGGATCTTCCGCCGCATCATCGCGTCGCAGATGCTGCGCATCGCCGTTCCCGGCATCAACAATGTCTGGCAGACCACCATCAAGGACACGGCGCTGGTCTCGGTGGTCGGCCTTCAGGAATTGATGCGCATTTCATTCATCGGCGCGAACTCCACCCGCCATCCGTTCATCTTCTATCTGATCGCGGCAGTGGTTTATCTCCTCATCACGCTTGCAAGTCAGGCCGGGTTCGACGGGATCGAACGCCTGCTCAGGCTGCGGACGAGAAAGTAGTATGATGGACCTCATCCAGCTTGCGGTTCCCGTTCTGCTCAAGGGCCTGTGGGTCACGGCGGCGCTGACGTTCGTTTCGGTGCTGATCGGCTTCAATCTGGGTCTCGGCCTGGCGCTGATGCGCCTGTCCTCCAACCGCCTCCTGTCAGGCTTCGCCAAATATTACAGCAACGTCTTTCGCGGGACCCCGCTGCTGGTGCAGATTTTCCTGTTCTATTACGGGCTTGGCCAGCTTGCCCTGATCAAGGACAACGCGGCTTTGTGGTGGGTGATCAGCGACGGCGCGCGCTGCGCCGTGCTGGCGCTGGCGCTGAACACGGCCGCCTACACATCCGAGATCCTGCGCGGCGGATTGATGTCGGTTCCGGTTGGTCTTGTCGAGGCGGCCCAGGCGTGCGGCATGTCGCGCATCTTGCGGTTCCGGCGCATCGAGTTCCCGCTCGCCATCCGCCAGGCGCTGCCGGCCTATGGCAACGAACTCATTCTCGTCGTCAAGGGCACCAGCCTCGCATCCACAATCACGGTGCTGGAAATCACCGGCTATGCCAAGCGGCTGATGAGCCAGACCTTCGCGATCTTCGAAATTTTCGCCATCGCTGGGGTGCTCTATCTGGTGATCAACCTGCTGTTGATCGCGATCATCCGCTCCATTGAGCGTTTTCTCATGCGGCACGAGGCCCCCTCCCGCCAGGATTCGGCCGCACCGTCTCCGGCAGCCTCGTGACGGTGCTTCCCTCGTTGTGCCACTCCGACGCGCCAGTCGCGAGCGAGCTACAAATCCGGATGGTTCAATCGTGCTCCCTGGGATTGGGCTCAGCGCCCGGAGGCAGCGTCATGACGTCGGCCCACTCGGGATGCTTGCGATATTGCGCGCGGACATAGGGACATATCGGCAGAATCCTGAAGCCGTTTCTGCGTGCGTCTTCCACCATGAAGGAAACCAAGGCAGCGGCAGCGCCAGTTCCCCTATCGTCTCCGGCGCACCCGTGTGATCGGCGCTGATCAGATCGGCGCCCCTCTTCGTGCAGGTGATCTCGGCCTCTGCGTCGATCCCCTCTATGCGGGCCACATAGCGTCCATGCCGCTCCCCGGTTTGTTCCTTGCTGATTTCAATGTCAGCCATGATCTTCTCCGTTGTTCCTGCCAAACCATTCCTGTGCGACCACCGTATCCTCCGGTGTAAGCTCATGCGCTGCTTCGACGACGCGCATGTCCAGCGTCGCGCCGGATGCTGCGAGCCAATCCGCCAGCCGGGAGCCGTCACCCAACGGATCGCGCGAGCCGGAGACCATCAGAACGCCAACGTTGCCCAGGTCGGCCGTGGGCAAGGTCTCCAGCACCGCCATTGATCGCAAAAGGATCGCCCGGCGGATGACTCCCGGTTGCAGACCAATCATCGCGGCGGCGAAATTCGCGCCGTTGGAAAATCCGAGAAAGCTTATGCGTCCGGATTCGAGCCCATAACCCGTGATGGCGCCTTCCACGAAGGCCGCGAAGGCCTCAGCCTCGGCTTGGATGTCAGCCTGATCGAAGGTGGTGGCCGTCATCCGGCGGAACCAGCGCGCGCTTCCCTCTTCGTGGCTGCGTCCGCGCACGCCGAGCAGTGTCGCGCGCGGCGCCACCCGGTGCGCCAGCGGCATCAGATCCGCCTCCGTCCCGCCGCTGCCATGCAGCAGGATGATCGTGCTGCCGTCCGGATTTTCGGGTGTGTGAAAGCGATGCACGAATGGCAGGTCGCGCCGTGGCAAACGCGCCTCTCCAGGCAAGGCGAACTGCGGCAACATGATCCGAAGATCATCGGCGCGGTCCTTGTCGGCCGGAGGCAGCATCAAGGTTGTCCCCAGTTGCTCCGCTGTTTCGTCGACGGTGAAGCCCGGCCCGTCCGTTGCCACTTCCAGCAAAGTGCCCGCGGGCTCGCGCACATAGAGGGACGTGAAATAGCGCCGGTCGTGGACATTGGTGGGCGACGAATTGAGCCGCGACAGTTGCTCCCGCAGCGCATCAATGGCCGCGGTGTCCGGGGCACGGAATGCAACATGGTCGGCCGTACCGGTGCCGGGAATGCGAGGGACATAGCCAGAGCCGTCACGGATATCGATGGCATCGGTATCGGACAGAAGACGCGTGATACTGCCCCGGCCGGGACCACGCCGATAGCCGAACCTCTCGATGAAAGCGGCGGACTGTTCCGGAACCTCCGACAGGATCGTCACGGCCCGCAACCGACGCGGGGCAATCTCGGCTTTGCCCCACGAATGCGTCGCGGAAAGATCGGAAGCGACCAGTTTCACGATGATGCCATCCGGGTCCTTCAGTCTCAGGACAGCTTCGCCGAATTCGTGCATCGGCCCGTCAACCGCAACGCCATATTTCAAGGCGCGCGTCATCCATTCGCCAAGGCTGGCCGGAGGGACTGCGAAGGCTATTTCAAAAACCTGGCCATTGCCCACGCGCCCCGGCGCGCCGTCTTCCCAGACAAGGAAGGTGACGAGTGAACCTGGAGATCCAAGCCCATCACCATAGAAAAGATGGAGCTGTTCGGCATCCTCGTAACCGCCTGTGCGCTTGACCAGCCGCAAGCCAAGGAAACCGACATAGAAATCGACATTCGCCTGCACATTGCGGGTGATCAGGGTGACGTGATGGATGCCGCTTGGCTGATGGCTGCTCATGTCGGCATCCTGTCTGTCGGGTTTATCTGCATGAAGGCGTCCTCGTCGGCGCATCGAGGGATTGCTTAAGATCAGTGACCTGAAGCGTCGATAGTCGGGACGAGAAAATTCGGCATCGTCTCCGGGCGGCAGGCGGGATCCAGACCTGTCTTGCCGCATTGAGCCTCTTGCCTGCCCGGCCTCAAATTTCTGGCCCCAATCGAAGTGGACACTCGCGTTCTCGATTATCCTTGGGGTGGCAGCGACCGGGGGGTATTGAGGAAACCGGTCGCGCAAGGCGCCTTATGGGCCGGGGGTCAGGAAGGTAGCGACGGCATCGATCTCCTGCTGCCTGACCTCATGCCCGCCATCGTGCAATTTCAAATCGACCTTTGCGCCCTGGCCTTCGAGATAGCCGGCCAACGCCTCTGTCAAGGGCAGCGGGCAGATCGGATCGCGCCTGCCGGCGGTGATCAGAACCTCAAGCGATCGCAGACCCGGATTGGGTCGCGGCGACCAGGGGATCAACGGGTGCATCAGCACCACCCGGTCGAAAAGCTCTGGTGCATCGAAGATCACCGAAGCGAGAATGTTCGCGCCGTTGGAGTAGCCGAGTCCGAAGACCGTTGCGCTTTCATTCGCTTCCCGGTGCGCACGGATGAAATCCGTCATCTTCCTGGTACGGGTCGCAAGGTCCGCCATGTCGTAGACACCTTCCGCCTTGCGGCGGAAAAAGCGGTTTGCGCCATGCTCCGACACGTCGCCTCTCGGCGAGACGATGCCGGCTCCGGGCAATATCTGCCCTATCAGGCCGGTGAACTGATGTTCGTCACCGCCGGTTCCGTGGAACGCGAAAACAAGCGGAGCCCCGACATCGGGCTGCTTTGCGAAATGGTGGTAAGCGTCACGAGACATGATGTTCTCCTATTTCACCGAAGGCCGCCGGCCGCAGCCGGCGGCGGGATTTCCGATGTCAGTCGACGATGGGTGGGAGGATCTCTTCGATCCGGTCGCGTAGGTTGGCGTGCTGAAGCGGCAACTTCAGTGCCTCGCCGAGATGGGCGGTGTCCTCGTCGCGATTGAATCCGGGTTCATGCGTCGCCACCTCGAACAGGACACCTCCGGGCGTGCGGAAATAGATGGCCCAGAAATAGTCGCGGTCGATGACCGGGGTGACGTGATAGCCCGTGTCCATGAGTGCCTTGCGCACCTCGGCCTGGGCCGCCCTGTCCTCGACCGCGAAGGCGACGTGATGCACCGAGCCGGCACCCTGGCGCGCCGCCGGCGCGCCGGGCAACATCTCGATATCGACGAAGTCGGCGCCATTGCCGCCCTTGATGGCGTAACGGGTCAGCGCTCCCCGCCGATCGGCTTCCTCGTAGCCCATGTATTTCAGGAGTTCGCCCGTCGCGCCGCCGTCACGCAGCCGCATGGTCACCCCGTGAAATCCGTGGACACCCTCGTCGGTCGGCACCGTTCCGCCAGCGAAGGGCTGACGCTTGTCGCCATCGACTTCAGTCAGGGCAAATCCGTCGCCGTCGGGGCCGAGGAAGCGCAGGCGCTTCTCACCGAAAGCTTCGTCCTCTTGCAGTCCGAGCACGCCCTTGCCGGCAAAACGTTCTTTCCAGTAGCCAAGTGTTTCCTTCGGCACCGAAAACACGGTCTCGGAGACCTCACCGGCGCCGCGATTGCCTTTGGCGATATGCGGGAACGGGAAATAGGTCATGACCGTGCCCGCGGATCCGACCTCGTCGCCGTAATAGAGGTGATAGACGTCGGGCGCATCGAAATTGACGGTTTTCTTGACCCGGCGCAGGCCCAGCGTCTTGGTGAAAAAGTCATTGGTTTCCTGTGCATCGGCAGCCATCGAAGTGACGTGATGCAGTCCTTTGATCTGGGTAAGCATGGTGCTGTCCTCGCTCTTGGTTGTCTTCGTCGAGCAAACAGATAGCCTCCCTCTTTGGCCCCCGGAATAGACATAATCTTGCATTGATTGTTGCTCATATCGTAATAATCTCCGAATGGGTGAACTTGAATCCCTGCGCGTATTCCTGGCCGTCGCCGAACGAGGCAGTTTCGCCGGCGCGGCTCGCCAGCTCGGCATGACACCAGCGTCGGTGACGCGCACCATCGCCGGGCTTGAACGGCAGCTCGGCGTGCAATTGCTGGTACGCACGACGCGGCAGGTGTCCCTGACATCCGCCGGAGCCGTCTACGCGGCGCGCGTGGCGCCTCTTTCCCAAGGTCTCGTCCGTGCGGCGGAGGAAACCCGCGAGGCTCAGGGGATAACGTCCGGTGGCATCCGCATCAGCGCCCCGCTTTCACTAGGGCTGAAGGTGCTACCCCCCGTACTTTCGCAATTCGTGACCCTGTATCCGCAGACGCACGTCTCCCTGGCGCTTTCCGACGGGTTCGTCGATATCGTCGAAGAGGACTACGATCTCGCGATCCGGATTTCCGGGCCGCCCGTCGACAAGTCGACCATCTGGCGCAAGATAAGGGAGGTGCCGCGGGTGCTGGTTGCTGCCCCAAACTATCTGACCTCCCGCGGTACCCCGCAGTCGCCCGACGATCTGGCGGAGCATGCTTGCCTCAGCTACGCGTCGGATGCGCGCGACGAGCATTGGGAACTCTCGAAAGGCGGCGGCCGGCGAACCCACAAGGCAACCGGCGTCTTCAGCTCCAACAGTGGCGATCTGCTCGCCCGACTTGCCCTCAATGGCGAAGGGATCGTGCTCTTGCCCCGGTTCATCGTCGATGATGACCTCGCCGCTGGAAGGCTGGTGGAGGTTCTTGCGGACTGGAGCACTCCGCAGATCTGGCTCACGCTCTACTATCCGCCTTACGAAAAGCTACCGCTCCGGGTTGCCACCTTCTCCGATTTTTTCGAAGCTTATATCCAGGAAATCCGCTCGTTCTGAGCCGGAGAAAGCAGGCCGATGTCATCGTTTCTACCTGAATTCGCATTCTCCCAGGTAGCAGTCCGGGTCCGGTTTGCCCCAGGGGTTCGCCATGACACCGGCGCCGAGGTCGAGCGCCTCGGCTGCAGGCGCGCGATCATAATTTCGACCCCCGGTCAGGTCGCGATGGCGCACGACCTGAGGACGGATATGGGCGAATTCGCCGCAGGCGTACTGCCGCTCGCGCAAATGCACACGCCCGTGCCGGTGACCCAGGAGGCCGTGCTACAAGTTGGACAAATGGACGGGGATTGCCTGGTCGCGATCGGCGGTGGATCAACCGTTGGGCTTGCCAAGGCGCTTTCACTGAGAACCGGACTGCCACAAATCGTGCTGCCGACCACCTATGCCGGCAGCGAAGCCACTCCGGTGCTCGGTCAGACCGAAGACTGGGTCAAGACGACGTTGACGGATGCCCGGGTTCAGCCCCAGGTCATCCTCTACGACGCCGAACTTATCCGTTCGCTGCCGGTTTCGACGACCGTGGCAAGCGCGCTCAACGCCATGGCGCATGCTGCCGAGGGGCTCTATGCGCGCGATCGCAATCCGATATCGACGCTTCTCGCGACAGAGGGGCTTCGAGCGTTCCGGAGGGCGTTGCCGGACGTCTGCCGCAATCCTCGGGATCTCACGGCGCGTGGCGAGACCCTCTATGCGGCATGGCTGTGTGGCACTGTGCTCGGGCAAGTCGGCATGGCCTTGCACCACAAGCTATGCCATGTGCTGGGCGGCTCCTTCGGCCTGCCTCATGCCGAGACCCACGCGGTAATGCTGCGCTATACGATCGCTTTCAACGCGACCGCCACGGGTGCCCTTCTGGATCCGATGCGCGAAATCTTTGATGACGGCGACGTCGGTCATGCACTTGCAATCTTCGCGGACGGCGTCGGAGCGCCACGGGCCTTGCGTGACCTCGGAATGCGCGAAGCGGATCTCGCCGGCGCCGCCGATCTTGCAATGTCGGCCGCCTATTGGAATCCGCGGCCGCTGATACGCGACGAAGTCCTCGGTCTGCTGAGATCAGCGTGGGCCGGGGAGGACCGTAGCCAAGGCGGCAGGGGCTGAAAGACAGTCCCAAGGACAAATGGCTGCGGCCGTACGACGACGTCACCGGTGATCCCGAACGGCTGGCCAGTTTCGTTCACACCAGCGCGCGAGAGCGCCGGTCCTGACCGATTTGCAGGGACAGCGATGTACCCAGCCGCTTGAACCCGCGCCTCACCGTAGACAGTGGGTTCGCAGTCGCCACGCACATGCTGCTGACCCGCAAGTTCGGGGAATGAAGAACCCGGCCGTCATTGTCGAACCAACAGCGGCCGCCGGTGGCTTTGGACAACCGCAGGGCTAGGCCAGCCGTGCCCGAGTTGTGCGCGGCGTTGCCAGGAGCAGGCTCGTCTCGCTGCCCGTTATGCCGGGAATGAGGCGGATGCGGCGCAATACAGCATCAAAATCGGTCAACGAGGCCGTCCCAAGTTCCACCACCAGGTCCCAGCGGCCATTGGTCGTGTGGATGTCCGAGACCTCGGGGAAGCCCCCTAACGAGCGCACCACCCGATCAGCGGCGTGGCCTTCGATCTCGATCAGCATGATACCCCGAATGCGCTGATCGACCGCATCGGCGCGGAGCACGACCGTGTAGCCGATGATCTGGCCGGACCGTTCAAGCCGCTCCATACGCGCCCTGACCGTGGCGCGTGAAACGCCGAGATCCACGGCCAGATCAGAGACGCTGCGCCGCCCGTCGTGGCGAAGCAAGGTCACGAGCCGTTCGTCTAAGGAATCCATCCGTGCTGCCATTTAGACCAAAATCGGTGCCGATATGATAAAACAGCCTTGCCGGATTGCCAATTTAATATGTTCACGTCGCCATGCCGCCATGGTTTTTTCCCGGACCATTCAAGGTTGCCAGCAGGAGAAATCATGCGTTGCAGAATCGTCGGGGCGCCGGTGCAGGACGGCGCTGGCAGAATGGGATGTGAAATGGGGCCGAGTGCGCTGCGGACCGCCGGACTTTCCCAGGTGCTGTCGGGCCTCGGCCACACTGTCGAGGATATGGGCGCCGTCCAGCCGGTTCCGACAAGACGCCTCGTGCACGGCAACCTGGCACTGAAAGCCCTGCCTGAGGTATCGGCCTGGACATCCGCCATTGCCGAGGCCGCCTACGCTGCGAGCAAGGATGCCATGCCGATCTTTCTCGGCGGCGACCATTCGATCTCGGCCGGCACCGTATCGGGCATCGCCCGCCGCGCCGCCGAAAGCGGGCGCCCGCTGTTCGTTCTGTGGCTCGATGCGCATCCGGACTTCCACACGCTCGACACCACCGCCAGCGGCAACCTGCACGGTGTTCCGCTCGCCTATGCCAGCGGCCAGCCGGGTTTCCGCGGCTATTTTCCGGATCTGCCGGCAGCGGTCGATCCCTCGCGTATCTGCACCATGGGCCTGCGCAGTGTCGACCCGGCCGAGCGAACGGCGCTCAACGAGGCGGGAGTAACCGTGCACGATATGCGCGCCATCGATGAGCATGGCATCGCTCCGCTGCTGCGCGCTTTCCTGGCGCGCGTGTCGGCGGAAGACGGCCTGCTGCATGTCAGCCTCGATGTCGACTTCCTCGACCCGTCTATCGCCCCGGCGGTCGGCACCACCGTTCCCGGCGGTGCCACTTTTCGCGAGGCGCATCTGGTGATGGAGATGCTGTCCGACAGCGGTCTCGTTTCCAGCCTCGACCTGGTCGAGTTGAATCCCTTTCTGGACGAGCGGGGCCGAACCGCGACGCTGATGGTCGACCTGACCGCGAGCCTGATGGGTCGCCGCATCATGGACCGCCCCACCCGCAGCCATTCCGGGAGCTTTTGATGACGACCACGGCAAAGCTGAACATCGTCCCCTTCGTCAGCGTCGACCGCATGATGAAGCTGGTGAATGCCATCGGTGTCGAGCGCTTCCTGACCGAGCTTGCAAGCTACATCGAGGAAGACTTCCGTCGCTGGGAACTGTTCGACAAGACACCGCGTATCGCCTCGCATAGCCATGACGGCGTCATCGAGCTGATGCCGACAAGCGATGGGCGCCTCTACGGCTTCAAATACGTCAATGGCCATCCCAAGAACATGCGCCAGGGCTTGCAGACGGTCA
The DNA here is from genome assembly GCF_006442155.1 of Mesorhizobium sp. B2-4-14. NCBI lineage: Bacteria > Pseudomonadati > Pseudomonadota > Alphaproteobacteria > Hyphomicrobiales > Phyllobacteriaceae > Mesorhizobium > Mesorhizobium sp. B2-4-14. Next base: position 52,976 of record NZ_VFVA01000019.1, read on the forward strand.
CGGCGTTCGGCGTGCTCGCCGATGTCGGCAGCGGTTATCCGATGCTGCTCACCGAAATGACCATCCTGACCGCGCTGCGCACCGCTGCCACCTCCGCTGTCGCGGCCAAGTATCTGGCGCCGAGCGGCGCGCGCACCATGGCCATCATCGGCAATGGCGCCCAATCGGAATTCCAGGCGATCGCCTTCAAGGCGCTCACAGGCATCGACCGGCTCAGGCTTTACGACATCGATCGGTCCGCCTCGCTGAAATGCGCGAAGAACCTTTCAGGCATGGGATTCGATATCATCATCTGCGGGACCGGGCAGGAAGCGGTTGAAGGTGCCGGGATCATCACGACCGTTACCGCCGACAAGCAGAACGCCACCATTCTCACCGACAACATGGTCGGCTCCGGCGTCCACATCAACGCTGTCGGCGGCGATTGCCCCGGCAAGACCGAACTGCACAAGGATATCCTGCTGCGCTCGGATATCTTCGTCGAGTTCCCGCCGCAGACACGCATCGAGGGCGAGATCCAGCAACTGGCCCCTGACCATCCCGTGACCGAACTCTGGCAAGTAATCACCACCAAGGCCCAAGGCCGCCGAGACGCCAAGCAGATCACGCTGTTCGATTCGGTCGGCTTTGCGATCGAGGATTTTTCGGCGCTGCGCTATGTACGCGACCAACTGCAAGCGACCGGCCTCTACGAGGAACTCGACCTGCTCGCCGATCCCGATGAACCACGCGACCTGTTTGGCATGTTGCTGAGGGCGGCCATGCAGCCAGCAGCTTGAGGGTATCTAAGGTAACCCGAATTTCACCCATCCCGAGGAACTGGGCAGCCGCGACGTTGCTGTCAAATCCGTCCTGCCCGCTGCGGTTGACCGAAGACCGGTTCGCTCCGATCGTCTTCCTGCGATACAGCTCATTTCTGGTCCAGTCAGATTTCTGGATCGCGGTGCTGAAAGAATTGGAGAAAAAGCTCTCGCTCAGTCGTTATGTCGAGCTTTTCGTAGATGCGGCGGCGATGGTTCTTGACCGTGCCCACCGTGATGCCGAGCCGCTCGGCGATGTTGGCGGTCGGGTGGCCGGCCAGGATGAGTTGCACGAGCTCCCTTTCCCTGGGCGAGAGTTCCGGCCACAGGCTAACGGGAATTGTCGGTTTCTGTCGCGGTGAAGCGCCGGGACTTGTCGGCGCTGAGGTGCGGGAAAACTCGGCTCCGCGCGCCTTGATGTCGAGCGCGTGCAGTGCTTCGAACACCGGCAGCCGTTCGTCCAGCAAGGCGATCTCGCTTTCCTTGAACGAACTGGTCGAGCGATCGAGGAAGATGCCAAGGCACCAGTCGCCGCCATCGGCCAGCATGATGCCGACCTCGTCGCAGATTTCCGACTGTGCCAGGAAGCCGGCTATGTACTGGCCGCGCTTGGCCTCGTCATCCGCCAGTCGCTTGAGCGGCATGATGCCCAACCGGCGCTCGCGCCGCCACGAGGCATAGAACGGGTCGAATACATAGTAGTTGTCGAGATAGCGCCGGACCATTTCATCCGAGAAGCGCCGGTGCTTCACGAATTCCGGTGTCTGCGTCGTCGAGTAGCGCGTCACCGTGACGAGGTCGTGCTCGATATCCGCGCCGATCAGGTCGATCAGGCAATCGACATGCTTGTCCGTACCGGTAGCGGCGATCGCTTTGGCGAGCGGCGCCCAGATATTGCCCATGCGCATGCCTCTTTGTCGGCGACGAGTCTTCGCCCGTCATTGTGCCTTTAGGCATATGGCGCGATCCGGCCCGTCGAATCTAGCCTGTGGTCACTCTCGGCAAGGGAAGGCGACCCGTGGACCAGATCACCACCAACCCCATCGTTATCGGCATCGACGCCGGCGGCACCATGACCGACACCATCCTTGTCGATCAGGACGGCCACTTCAAGATCGGCAAATCGGCGACCACGCCAAAGAACGAGGCCGAGGGCTTCCTGGCCTCGGCCGAGGATGCGGCCGCTGCCTGGGGCATCTCGCTGCAGGACCTCTTCTCCGGCGTCAATGTGGTGCTCTACTCCGGCACCGGCATGCTCAACACGCTGCTGTCGCGCACCGGCCGCAAGCTCGGCCTGATCACCACCAAGGGCCTCGAGGACATGATCCTGATGGGTCGCGGCCTGCAGGCCTGGGCGGATTACTCCTATGCCGACCGGCTGCATGCGGTGACGCACCACCATCCCGATCCGCTGGTGCCGCGTCGCCGCACCCATGGCGTCACCGAGCGCATCGACCAGTTCGGCGACGTCATCCTGCCGCTCTACGAGCATGAGGTGCATGCCGCCGCGAAGAGGCTGATCGCCGACAAGGTCGAGGCGATCTGCATCATGACCGTCTTCTCCCACGTCAATCCGGCACATGAGAAGCGCATCGCCGAGATTTGCCGCGAGGAGATCGCCGCTGTCGGCGCCGACATCCTTGTCTACACCAGCCATGAGGTGCGGCCGGTGATCCGCGAACAGTCGCGGCTGAACTCGGTGCTGATCGAGGCCTATGCCACTTCGCGCGGCCGCAAGCAGCTCAAGGGCATCGAGGATGTCTCGAAGAAATACGGCTTCAAATATGGCGTGCAGACGCTGTTGTCCTTCGGCGGCCTGACCTCGATCAATCATCCGCGCCTGCACGAGACCATGATCTCCGGCCCGATCGGCGGCATCCTGGGCGCGGCCTATGTCGGCAAGCTGATCGGCAACGACTCGCTAATCTGCTCGGATATGGGCGGCACCTCCTTCGACATGGGCGTCATCACGCGCGGCCAGACGCGGATCGAGAACGAGCCGCTGATGGACCGGTTCAAGCTCAACGTGCCGACGCTGCATCTCGACACGATCGGCGCGGGTGCGGGCATGATCCTCAAGGTCGACCCGCTGACCAGGAAAGTCTCCCTCGGACCGGAAAGCGCCGGTTCCGATCCCGGCCCGATCTGCTTCGCCAAGGGCGGAACCGAGCCCACCATCGCCGATTGCGACGCCATCCTCGGCCGTCTTAATCCGCATTATTTCCTCGGCGGCAAGGTCGTGCTGCAGGTCGAGAAGGCGCGCAAGGCCTTCGAGGAAAAGTGTTCCCGTCTGCTTGGCGTCGGCGTGGAGGAGGCAGCCGAAGGCATGATCGACATGCTGGAGGCCGACGCCAACAACGCGCTCCGCCGCGTCATCTCGGGCCAAGGCATCCATCCGTCGGAGTTCACGCTGCTCTCCTATGGCGGCTCGGGTCCGCTGCACCTGGCCGGCTGCTCGCGCGGAATCGGTTTCAAGGACATCATCACCTTTCAGTTCGCCGCCGCCTTCTCCGCCTTCGGCTGCACCACGGCGGATTTCATGCGCCGTCACTCGGTGTCGACGCAGATCGATATCGGCGCGCGCGCAAGCGATGACCAGCTGGTGGCCTTCGGAACGAAAGTCACCGCCATCTGGGACGATCTCACCAAGGCGGCGGTCGATGAGATGATCGCCGATGGCCACGCCAAGGACAAGGTCAAGACCGTCCCGTTCCTGATGATGCGCTATACCGGCCAGCTCGAGGATGTCGAGGTGATGGCGCCGCTGTCTGCCATCAACTCGGCCGACGACATGCGCAAGGTGATCGACGAATTCGAGGCGGTCTACGCCAAGGTCAATCATCGCGTCTCGCGCTACGGCGAAGCCGGCTTCTCGATCACCGAGCTCGGGCTCATCGCCACCGCCGACAAGGTCAAGCCGGTGCTCCTGAAGCGCCTGCTCGGCAAGTCCGATCCAGCGTCCGCCCACAAGGGGGTGCGCGAGGCCTATATCGGCGGCCGCTGGCACAAGGCCAACCTCTACGAGATGGACCTTCTGCAGCCCGGTCATGAGGTGATCGGCCCGGCCATCATCGAACACCCCGCCACGACGCTCGTCGTCCATCCGCAAGACCGTGTCCATGTCGATGAGTGGACGCTGCTGCACTATACCCACGCTTGAGAAGGGCGAACGCCATGCTGGACAAACCCGCTTCCGCCCTGCGCATCCGCGAGCGGCTAATCGAATCCGAACGGCTCATGGAAGAGACCGGCTGCTACGACGGCATCACGGAACTTTCGCTGCGCAACCAGGATCCGCTGAAATTCGAGACGCTGCACACCAAGCTGCGCGCCTACTGCGTGTCGGCACGCGAAATGGCGCGCCGCATCTCGGCCTCGCCCGGCGTGCGCGAGGTCGGCGAGATGGTGGTCGCCATCTACACGCCGGAAGGCGATGCTATCGCGCTCTCCAACGGCATCATGGTGCATGTGCACACGATGAGCCGCTTCATCAAATGGATGATCAGACAAGGCTACGAAGAGAATCCTGGCATTGTCGACGGCGATATCTTCGCCAACAACGACGCCTTCATCGGCACCGTCCAGGTGCCTGATGTGATGGACGTGGTGCCGATCTTTCATTCGGGCAAGCTCGTCGGCTGGGCCGGCGCCGTCTGCCACGAGCTCGAGGCCGGCGGCATCACGCCCGGTGGCGACGTGGCATTGGCGCAGGAGCGCTTCACCGAGGGCCTGTTCGTCTGCGCCGAAAAGGTCGGCAAGAACGACGAGCTGCGGCGCGACTACGTGATCCGCTGCGAGCGCAATCTGCGCATGCCGATCTACTGGGTGCTGGACGAGAAGGCCAAGGTCGCCTCCTGTATCGATATGCGCGAAAGCGTCAAGGCGCTGATCGACGACATCGGCCTCGACTACTGGATGAAGATCTCGAAGGAATTCATCGAGGAGGGCCGCCGCGCCCAGCTTGCCCGCACCCGCCAGCTGACCGTGCCGGGCATCTATCGTGGCCACACCTTCTACGGCCATGTCACCGCGGGCAAGCCGGGTTATCAGCCGCTCGGTGACCCCGACTGGCTTTACAATATGCCGATCGAGATGGAGATCACCACCGATGGCAAGATCATCATGGACTTCGAGGGCACGCAGCCCTGGGGTTACCACTCGATGAACTGCACGCCGGCCGGCATGGACGGCGGCATGTTCGTGACGCTGACCCAGCACATGAATTTCGAGGGCCTGGTCAATGACGGCGCCTGGATGGCGACCGAACTGAAGCTGCCGCACGGCACCTGGACCAATCCGGACAACGAGATGGTGGCGACAGCCACCTCATGGGCGCTGCTGCTGCCCGCCTATGGCGTCTTCCAGCGCCTGTTGTCGCGCTCGTTTATCGCCCGCGGTTTCGTCGAAGAAGCCTTCGTCGGCCAGGTCAACAGCCCGATGATCGAGATGGGCGGCACCAGCCAGTACGGCTCGCTGTTCGGCATGGCACATTTCGAATGCGCCGCCGCCGGCTCCGGCGCGCTCGCCATCAAGGATGGGCTCGACACCGCTTATGTCGGCTGGAATCCTGAATCCGACATGGGCAATATCGAAATCTGGGAACAGAACATGCCGATGGTCTATATCGGCCGCTCCATCGTCCCCAATTCTGGCGGCGCCGGCAAATATCGCGGCGGCTGCTCCTTCCTGTCGACATGGCTGGTCAGCAAGACCGACCATCTCAGGCTGGTCACTTCCGAGCATTCCTCGCGCGTCTTCGACAATGGCGGCATGTGCGGCGGCTATCCGGCGCCGACCTGCCAGAAGCACCGAGCCGTGCGCGACTCGAACATCTTCGAACTGGCTGAAAAGGGCGCGCCGCTGGCACATCACACCGGCACCAACCCTCACCGGTCCGAACTCGAAGTCCGGCTGCAGGGCGAGCATGTGACCATGGAAGGCCCCTACATCACCGCGCCGCACAAGACCGGCGATGTCTTCACCCATTCCTACAATGGCGGCGGCGGCTATGGCGACGTGCTGGAGCGCGATCCGATCAAGACGGCATCGGATGTCGAGAACGGCTATCTCACCCGCGAAGCCGCCGAAGGCATCTTCGGCATCATGCTGGATGAGGATGCGGATGGCTATCCTGTCGCTAACCTGGAGGCCACCAAGCGCCACCGCGCCGAGATGCGCGCGAAGCGGCTCGCCCAGGCAAGGCCGGTATCGGAGTGGATCGCGAAGGAGCGTGTCCGGGTCGAAAAGGCCGACTTCGCACCTGAGGTGAAGAAAATGTATGCCAGCGCGATCAAGCTGTCGCCGCGCTTCACCAAGGATTTCAGCGCGTTCTGGAACGTCGACGCCAGATCGATCTTCATGCCGGGAGCAAAGCCATGACCTCGTACAGCAAGGAAGTCATCGCCGATCTGGTCGCGGGCACGCTGCCCTGGCCGCAGACGCGCCGCGTCATGAGCGCCTACAAGGACGACGACCGCTTCTTCAAATATGTCGCCGTGCTGCAGGACCGCGTCGGCTGGAAGGATCCAATCCTGCTGCCGGTCTCCGATCACCTGTTCATCTGCCAGAGCGGCGACGAGCGGGTGACCCGGTGCGAGTGCGGCCACTCCTTTGGCGACTACCGCAAGAACTGGAAGCTGAAGGCCTCGATCATCGTGCGCAATACCGAAGAGTCACTGCGCGAGATCTATCCCAACAGCGATCTGCCGGATCCCGAATGGATGGAGATCCGCGAGTTCATCTGCCCGCAATGCGGCACTATGCACGAGGTGGAGGCTGCCGCACCTGGCTATCCCATCGTGCACGATTTCGAACCGGACCTCGAAGGATTCTACCGCGACTGGCTGGGCAGGCCGCTGGAGTCAATGAACAAGGGAAGCTGATGGCGAAAACAGGTCGCGTTGCAGACAAGGTAGCGCTCGTCACCGGGGCCGGTCTTGGCCTTGGGCGGGCGTCCGCGCTGCTTTTGGCGGCGGAAGGCGCGACGCTGGCCGTCAGCGACATCGATGATGCGCTTGCCGCCGATACGGCGATGCAGATCGAGAAGGCGGGCGGCCAGGCACTGGCACTTCGCCACGATGTCTCGAAGCCGGAGGACTGGCCTTCCGTCATGGCCGCGATCGAGGGGCGGTTCGGGCGGCTCGACGTTCTGGTCAACAATGCCGGCATCGCGATTGCCAAAAACATCGAAGACACCACGCTTGCCGAATGGCGGCGGACCATGGCCATCAACCTCGACGGTGTCTTCCTCGGTTGCCAGGAAGGCATCAAGCTGATGAAGCGTTCTGGCGGCGGTTCGATCGTCAACCTGTCGTCCATCGACGGCATCATCGGCGAGGCCGAACTTGCCGCCTATTGCGCCTCCAAGGGTGGCGTGCGCACGCTGACCAAGGCGGTCGCCGTGCACTGTGCCGAAAAGCGCTACGGCATCCGCTGCAACTCCATCCACCCCGGCTACATCTGGACGCCGCAGACCGAAAACTATCTGCGCGATCTCGGCACGCTCGACCAGGAAAAGGCCAAGGCGCTGTCGCGCCACCCGATCGGCTTCCTCGGCGAGCCCGACGACATCGCCTACATGGTCCTCTACCTCGCTTCGGATGAATCGAAATTCGTCACCGGCTCCGAGATGGTCGTCGATGGAGGCTATCTTGCCGTGTGAATTCCCGCCCGGCCTTGCCGCCCGCACCAAACCTTGTGGAGATCTCGCCTGATGACAAACCTTTCCGGCCGCAGCGCGATCGTCACCGGCGGGTTCTCCGGAATGGGTTTTGCGATTGCCACCGCCTTGGCAAGGGCCGGCGCCAACGTCGCCGTGGGCTCCTACATCGCCCCCGCGGGCGCCGACAAATCCGATGCCGCCTATTATCCCGGCGCCGATGAGATCGAGCGCGTGTGTTCGGCCCTGTCGGCCCACGGCATCAAAGTTTATGCTGCCCATCTTGATGTGCGTGACAGCGACGTGACCAACCTTTTCGCGGCCGAGGCCCAGGCCGCTATCGGTCCGGCCGACATTCTGGTCAACGCGGCCGGCACCACCGCCGAGCAACCGGTCTGCGGTCATTCCGACGCACTGTGGGACAAGATCGTCGACACCAATCTGACTGGCGCGTTTCGCGTCACCCGCGCCGTACTGCCAGGCATGATCGAACGTGGCTGGGGCCGCATCGTCAACATCGGCTCGACCGCCGCCACCGTCGGCTGGAAGGACAATCCGGCCTATTGCGCCTCCAAGGCCGGGTTGCTCGGCCTGACCCGTTGCGTGGCGCTGGAGGGTGCGGCGCATGGCGTCACCTGCGTCATGATCAGCCCAACCTGGGTCGAGACCGAACTGATGCGCCGCAACGTGGCGCAGGTCGTCGAGCGCGAAGGCAAGGGGCGCAGCGCCGAGAATGTCATGGAGGAATTCAGGAAGAGCAATCCTCAGGGACGCATGATGCAGCCGGAGGAGATCGCAGCACTTGCCGTCTTCCTCTGCTCGGATATCGCCAAGGGCATCACCATGGAAAACATTCAGATCACCGGCGGAGCATTGTGGTAGCATCCGCGCGAGATGGCTGCGGGCCTTCATGGGAGGAGGTCGGCAAAAAGTAAGGAATAAAAAAGTCCAACCGACAGGGGAACTGACATGACAAGAACAAATGCCTTGAAAGGCGCCGGCGTCGGGCTGGCGCTTCTGCTTGCTGTAACCGCTCAGGGACGAGCCGCCGATCTCGGCGCCAAGGACGAGCCGATCAAGCTCGCCATGCTCGAATGGACCGGATCGCACGTGTCTACGCACATCGCCGGGCAGTTGCTTCAAAAGCTCGGCTACAAGGTAGAATACGTCACCGCCGGCAACTTCCCGCAATTCTCCGGCCTTGCCGACGGCACGCTGAGTGCCTCGGTCGAAATCTGGCTGAACAATGTCGGCGACATCTATCCCAAAGTGCTGGCCGAAAAGAAGATCGAGGACATCGGCAAGCTGGATCTGAAGACGCAGGAGGGCTGGATCTATCCAAAATTCATGGAGAAGGTCTGCCCCGGCCTGCCGGATTGGAACGCGCTGAACAAGCCGGAGTGCATCCAGGCGCTGTCGACACCCGAGACCGCGCCCAACGGCCGCTTCCTCGACTATCCGGCCGACTGGGGTTCGCGAGCCGCGACCATTCTGGCCGACAACAACATGCAGTATACCGCCGTGCCGGCCGGCTCGGAAGGCGCGCTGGTTGCCGAACTCGAGGCCTCGGAAGCTGCCAAGTCGCCGCTGGTGATGATGTTCTGGGGGCCGCACTACGCGTTGGCCGAGAACGATGTCGGCTGGATCACCATGCCGCCCTGTAAAGACAAGACCAACGAACATTGCATCACGCCACCCGATGTCGACAAGATCGTCTGGTCCGGCTTCGGCGCCAAATGGCCTGCCGCCTATGCCTTCCTCAAGGCATTCAAGATGGATGCCACCGAGCAGCAGAAGATGATGCTGGCGGTCGACAAGCAGGGCAAGGACCTCGACGCCGTCGTCAAGGATTGGCTCGACAGGAACGAAGCGGTGTGGAAACCCTGGGTCGACGCGGCCAAGGGGTGATCTCGGCCCATGCCTTGCCCAGGCACTGACGAGAATTGCTGCTCGGTTCCCGGTGATCCGGGAACTGGACGCTTGCTTGATGCGGACGGCCGACGATGAGCAAGGCGGTCCGAGAGATAAAACTAGCCTGCCGCAACGTGTGGAAGGTCTATGGGCGGCGTCCCGCCTACTATTTTGATTCACGCGGCTACATCATCGAACCCGACGCGCTGGCCGAACGGCTGCGTGCCGAAGCGCATCTGCCCGCCGTGGTCGACGCCACTTTCGAGGTCGCCACCGGCGAGATCTTCGTCATCATGGGGCTGTCCGGCTCAGGCAAGTCCACGCTGGTGCGTTGCCTGTCGCGGCTGGTCGAGCCGAGCGCCGGCGAAATACTGCTCGACGGCCGCGACCTCTCCAAAGTCTCCGGCAAGGAACTGATCGAACTGCGCCGCCACGCAATGGGCATGGTGTTCCAGAATTTCGGCCTGCTGCCGCACCTGACCATTCTGGGCAATGTGGCTTTCCCGCTGAAGATCCAGGGCAAGCCGGTGAAAGAGCGCGAAGCCCGCGCCCGCGAGATGATCGCACTGGTCGGTCTCGAAGGCCGCGAGACTTCGTTTCCGCACCAGCTTTCCGGTGGCCAGCAGCAGCGCGTCGGCATCGCCCGTTCGCTCGCCGTCGGCCCGGAGCTGTGGTTCCTGGACGAGCCGTTCTCTGCGCTCGATCCGCTCATCCGGCGGCAGATGCAGGATGAGTTCCTGCGCCTGCAGCGCATGCTGCAGAAAACCATCGTCTTCATCACCCACGACATGGCCGAAGCTTTCCGGCTGGCCGACCGGCTCGCCATCATGCGGGCCGGCAAGATCGTCCAGATCGGCCGCCCGGCCGACATCGTGCTCAGCCCGGCCGACGACTATGTCGCGCAGTTCACCGAGGACATGCCGCTGCTGCGCGTCATCAAGGCGGGCGACCTGGCGGCGCCGGCGAACGGAGCCGCTATGCCGCACGAGAGCATCGCTGCCGACACCAGTATCGAGGAGCTTATCCCACGCCTGGCGTCTGGGATCGGCGCCTTCACCGTCCCGGGCGAGGGCGCCAGTCCGCCACGGCTGCTCAGCGCCAGCGCGGTTCTTGCCGTGCTCGATCGCGAACAAGCAAGACGGACACGGCCATGACGGCGCCTGCCGCGACATTGCGATCCTCGCCGAGGGTCGTTGTGGAGCCGGCCCTTCTGCCCTGGTGTGGACTGACCGTTCTGGCCGTCCTTTGTCTCGCGCTGAAGACGGATCTCCCCTGGCTCGTGACATTTCCGAAGGAATGGACGCTGCCGTTCGCACCGGCCATCAATTTGGTCACCGATGCGGTCGTGACGGTCGTCCAGCCCGCATTCCGCGCCCTGTCCGCCGTGCTCGATGCACCCATGCGCGGCGCGCGCCTGGTGCTGGTATGGCTGCCGTGGCCGGCGGTGATGCTGGCGGTCGCGGCGCTTGCGCTGAAATCGAGCGGCATTCGGCTGGCGGTCTTCGCCGTTCTGGCGCTCGCCTACATCCTGCTTGCCGGCTACTGGCCGCAAAGCATGAGCACGCTGTCGCTGGTGCTGCTGGCCGTACCGATGTCCGTTGTGCTCGGCTTTTGGCTTGGCGTGCTGGGTCATAGCAGACCGCGCCTGCGGCCGGCACTGCTCGGCGCACTCGACCTGATGCAGACCGTGCCAGCCTTCGCCTATCTCATCCCGCTGCTTCTTCTGTTCGGCTTCGGCCCAGTCGTCGGGCTGATCGCCAGCGCCATTTATGCGACGCCGCCGATGGTGCGCAACACCATGCTCGGCCTCGACCGCGTGCCATCGGACATCAGCGAAGCCGGGCTGATGAGCGGCTGCACGCGCCGGCAGCAGTTCTGGCACGTCGAAGTGCCGACCGCGCTGCCGCAAATGCTCGTCGGCTTCAACCAGACGACGATGGCGGCGCTCTCGATGGTCATCGTCGCCGCCATCATCGGCGGTTTCGAGGACATCGGCTGGGAGGTGCTGTCATCGATGCGCAAGGCCGAGTTCGGCCAGAGCATTCTGTCCGGATTGGTCATCGCGCTGCTCGCCATCCTCGTCGATCGCCTGACCATCGGCTTCGCCAGGGAACGGCCGACCGGGCCGACCGCCGCCATGACATGGATGACCGGCCGCAGGCTGGTAATTGCGCTCGTGCTCGCCGTGGTGCTGGCGGTTGCCATTCGTGTCCTGTGGCCTGACGAGACCTTGCTGCCTGCCACCGGGTTGCGCATGCAGGTCGGTGGCGTCAATCAATGGCTGCTCGGCCTGGTCCGCGATTATGCCTGGTTCTTCGACGATGTCCGCAACAGCGTCCTCTATTGTCTGCTGCTGCCGCTCAGGATCGGCATTTCGGGAGCCGCCACGCCTACGCTCTGGGGCTTTGCGCTGTCGCCGTCGATGGCGGCCGGATATTGCGCGCTGATCCTGGGCGTCGCCGCGCTATCGACACGCGGCTTCGGGTGGCGGGCTGGCTTGGCCGCACTGGCGGCCGGCCTGGTCCTGTTCACCGGCTTCCTCGGTCTGCCCTGGCCGGTCTTTATCCTTGGCGTCGCCTTGCTTGCCGCACAGGTGGCGGGCATCCGGCTTGGCCTTTTCGCGCTCGCGGGCTTTGCTCTCATCCTGGTCAACGGGCTGTGGCCCCAGCTCATCCAGTCGCTCTACCTCTGTACGCTGGCGGTGCTGCTCTGCTTGGTCATAGGCGGTGCGCTTGGTATCTGGGCCGCCTATAGCGACCGCGCCTCGCGCATTCTGAAGCCGATCTGCGACGCACTGCAGACCATGCCGCAATTCGTCTTCCTCATTCCGGCACTGATGTTCTTCAAGGTCGGCGAGTTCACGGCGCTGATCGCCATCATGCTCTACGCCATCGTGCCGCCGATCCGTTACATCGAGCATGGCTTGCGGCATGTGCGCGTCGATGTCGTCGAGGCGGTCGAGCAGATGGGCGCGACGCCTACCCAAACATTGTTGCAGGCCAAGCTGCCGCTGGCGCTGCCGGTGGTGATGCTGGGGCTCAACCAGACCATCATGGCAGCCTTGTCGATGCTGGCGATCGCGGCCCTTGTCGGCACGCGCGATCTCGGGCAGGCGGTCTATGTCGCGCTCGGCAAGGCCGATGCCGGCATGGGCCTGATCGCCGGCCTGGCAATCGCGTTCCTGGCGATTCTGGCGGACCGCATGGTAGCGGGGTGGGTAGAGGGGCGTATCCTGGTCCCTGATCGAGGCGCCTAGATGTTTAGTCCTGGCAAATGGTGGAACGCATCGTGGATGAAACGCTCAGGGTTCCTTGCAGATGAGTCCGCGGCCAAAGTTGTGGGCCGCGACGAAGTCGGCAGGATGCCGACGCAGGTGTTCGTGGCCCGGCTGGGATCCAGGCATGACATGCAGACTGGAACCAGTGTGGAAGGCCTCAGGCTTGACCATTGCAACTTCTGCACCACCTTATTGAAATCTATGGACAATTTGTCTCTCGGCCATGGCAAAATGTCCAGCAGCGAAGCGAGGCCGGCTTAAGCCATTGAACCACGTCCAGCACGGATCGAAGTCATCGTCAGCACAAGCCAAACGCAGGAGGTATGAATGACCAAGCACAAAGTCGGCTATCTCATCGGCAGCCTCGCGCGCGAATCCATCAACCGCAAGCTCGCGAAGGCGCTGGTGCAGCTTGCCCCGCCGCAACTCGATATGTCGGAGATCTCCTTTAAGGACTTGCCACTCTACAGCTACGACTACGATGCCGACTTTCCGGCCGTCGCTCGCGCCTTCAAGGATGCCATCGCCGCTGTCGACGCCGTCCTTTTCGTGACGCCGGAATACAACCGCTCCATCCCCGGCGGTCTGAAGAACGCCATCGACTGGGCAAGCCGTCCCTATGGCAAGAATTCCTTCGCCCGCAAGCCGTCCGCTGTCATTGGCACGTCGCCCGGCCCGATTGGCACCGCGGTCGCCCAGCAAGACCTGCGCAGCGTGCTGAGCTTCTGCAACTCGCCGCAGATGAACGCCCCTGAAGCCTATATCCAATTCACGCCTGGCCTGGTCACCGACGCCGGGGAGGTCACGGTTGCATCCACCCAGGAATTCCTGCGCAACTACATGGCCGAATTCGGCATGTTCATCGCCAGGGTGCTCCAGGTGCTGCCGAGAAACGCCTAAAGCAATTGCAGGAAGGTGTGCGCAGCGGTTTTTCCGATCTTGGTGGCATCCTCCGGCGTCTTCAGACCTGGCGCGAAGGGTTCGCATTCGTCATGGCCGAAATAGGCATGGCGAACCCCCGTCGCCAGGATCATAGTATCGAAAAAGCTTGGCTCCTCGCCGCGTGTTTTCCTCGTCACTTCAGCAAGCACGTCCTTCAAGGCGTCTGCCGCTCGAACTCGGCCTCCGCCCGCAAGCTGTCCAGGTCACGCCCCACGGTCGCCACGGCAAGCCGCTTGTCGTTGCGCCAATAGGTGACCATGCAGTCGCGCGCGGCAGGATCGCCATCTATGTCCAGCCGATCCCACTGTTCGGCATGTCCCACATAGTTGATGGTCGTGTCGTAGTGCTGGCTCCAGAAGAACGGAACCGCACCGAAGCGCTGCCGCTGCGCCAGAATATTGCGCGCTGCAACCGCGCCCTGGCGCTCCGCAACCACCCAGTGCTCGACGCGAATGCGGTCTCCCGTTCTCGGGTCCGGCCAGCGCGCGATATCGCCAGCCGCGTAGACTGCCGCGGCGCTTGTTTGAAGAAACCCGTCCACCAGAACCCCGCCGTCCATGGCGAGGCCGGCATGCTTCGCCAAATTTACCTCGGGATGCACTCCGATCCCTACAACCACCAGATCGGCGCTCAAATCCACGCCTGTCGAAAGTCTGACGCCATCCTGGTGGATTTCGGCCACGGCGGTCCCGAGATGGAAGACAACCCCATGCGATTCGTGAAGTGTCTTGACCATGTCGCCAAGCGCTGCGCCGAGGAGGCGTTCCATGGGGCGTCAGCCGGGCGCGACGACATGGACCTCCAGTCCGCGCTTTCGCAATGACGCCGCTACTTCGAGGCCGATGAAGCCCGCGCCGACCACGACGCAGTGTCGTGCCGTGCCGCAACACGCGATCAACGTATCGCAGTCTGCCAGGGTGCGCAGCACTTCCACCTGCGGCAAGGTTGCGCCGGGAATAGTGAGCCGGACGGGTTCGGCGCCGGTGGCAAGCAGCAGTGCCCCATAGGTCACCTCGCTGCCATCCGAGAGCGCTATCGTTCTCCGCGCGGGATCGAGCTTGACGGCGCGTTGATCACATCTGACGTCGATATGATGATCCGCGTAGAATTTCGGCGACCGCAAAGGAAGCCAGGCGGCCTTCGCCGTCCCGGCGAGATAGTCTTTCGACAAATTCGGCCGATCGTATGGTGGCGAACGATCGGTGCTCAACATCGTGACGGGTCCCTGATAACCCTCGCGGCGCAACGTTTCGGCGGCGGCGTTTCCGGCCGCGCCGCCGCCGATGATGACCACGGATTCAGGCAGCCCCGCGGCCGCCAGTTTGGGCGGTTGTGGCATCGGCAGCCCGTCGCCCACAAATGCATGACCGGCTCGGCGCGCCACATCCCAACATTTGAGATCGCTCAAAGCGGGTGATCGAAGAACCTGGCCGGTGCGAAGGCTGAAGCAGGCATGGTGCCAGGGGCAGCGGATCGTGTCACCGACCAGCAGCCCCTCGGCCAGCGGCCCGCCATAGTGGGTGCAGGTTGCGCCGACGGCGAACAGTTCTTCGCCTTGGCGCACGAGCAATGCGGGCTTGCCGTTCACGTGGCCGGACAACATGCCGCCCTGGGGAATATCCGCCAAAGCGACACCCTGGGTGAAATCGGGGCCGGCCGGCGACGATGAATGCTCAGTCATCCCTGTCTCCTTGCCCCTTTGGCGCTCCTGGAATGAGAAGGCCACCTGCCGCCGTCGGCGCGCAGGGCTGTGACGATAGGGAGTTCCCCGGCACAGCACATGGAATGACATAGGACGAGCAATCTTCGTGCCAACGGCCACCCATACAAACTGCCAGAAAAGTCACCGAAGAGCTTGACTCCATGGGAAGACCTCCCGGTTCACCATGCTCTCCGGCAGCCCGGCTCGCGGCAGCCCAATGCCTCGGCCGCCTCTAGATGTGCGTGGTTTACTTCCTGCCGCGCGGTTGAGCCGCTTCTTCAGCCGCGAGCACCACAACCGCCTCGGTTGTCAGAAGCCTGAAGGTGAAGGTCTCCTGGAGATAGAGTTCAACGGCCGTGCCGGAATGGTTGAGGTAGCCAATAGAGATGTCCTGGCCGATATCCAGCTCGAAATCGCCGCCACGCGTGGAAAGCACGAACGCACCCTCGATGGCCGGCGCCCAGATGACCCCTCCCTCGACCACACGCTCGAGATGATGGAATACCGGGTAGCCCTCGTCGCTGCCACCGCTCGCGGCCGTGTACGCGGCGGCACCCAGCACGAGCGCGTAGGGACCATTGACGCCGGCCAGCCGCAACTGACTGACCGCGTGTCCGACAGCTTCCGCATAGTTCATCACATTGGAAGGGAGCCTCAAGGCTGGATTGCTGCTTCCTTGTCGGATGCCTGTATGCCAGCCGCCGCGTATCCATCGAAAACAGAGCGGTCCTCGGCGAAGGCGATCTTGCGCGCGGCTTCCTTCACGGGTGACCAGTCCGAATCCGTCGCGCCGCGCTCGACATCATCGATTGCCTGGCGCGTGAGTTCGAATGGAACGCGCAATTCGACCAGCGCCTTCACCTCGCGTTGTGCGGATTGGACCCCGTCACCGAAGGCGGGAAGCGGCTTGAGATGACCGGTGCCCACAGCCGAGAAGTCGACGCCCTTTGGGCCGACAACGTCGACAACACGCCGCGCCGCCAGATGGCGCTTCAGGGTACGGGCCGCCTCGTCTTCGATTTGCGCCCAGGCCGCGTCGGAGATGGGAGCCAGTTCTCGATGAAGATTGTTCATGTCCGCCTCATTTCTTCAGTGATCCAATGCCGAGTGAACCATCGTTGGGAAGCGCGTCCGCCCGAGGCGCCTCCGGCGCTTGCGGCAACTTCGCGTCGGTGTCGGCAACCGGTCGTGCCTCGGGGTCGACATCGTCGAGGAAGGTCGCGGTCGGCACGAAGAACAGCGTGCCGGTCACTGCGCGGCTGAAATCCAGCAGATGGTCATAAGTGCCCGGCGGGTTGCCGATAAACATGTTCTCCAGCATCTTCTCGATGCGATGAGGGGACCGCGCGTAGCCGATGAAATAAGTGCCGAACTCGCCCTTGCCCACCTCGCCGAATGGCATGTTGTCGCGCACGATCTGAAGTTGCTCTCCGTTTTCTTCAATCGACGTCAGGACATTGTGTGCATACGGCTTCTTCACCGAATCGAGCTGTTCGATGTCGGACAGCTTATGCCGCCCGATGATGTTTTCCTGTTCCTCGACCGGCACCTTGTTCCACCGCTCCACATCGTGCAGGTATTTTTGCGCGATCACGTAGCCGCCGCCGGCAAAGGCGGCGTCCTCATCGCCGACAAGGGTGGCCGCGTCCGCGGCCTGGCCGACCGGGTTTTCGGTACCGTCGACAAAGCCGATCAGATCGCGGTCGTCGAAAAACTTGAAGCCGTGCACCTCGTCCACGGTCGAGACCGCGCCGGCGAGCCGCGACATGACATGTGTCGCGAGTTCGAAGCAGAGGTCCATGCTCGCAGCGCGGATGTGAAAGAGGATGTCGCCAGGCGTCGAAACGGCGGTATGCACGCCGCGAATTTCGCGAAAAGGATGCAGGTCTTTCGGCCTCGGCGCCCCGAACAGCCGGTCCCAGGCATCGGACCCGAACCCCATGACGCACGACAGCTGTCCGTTGAGATTGCGGAAACCCACGCCGCGGAGCAGGCTGGAGAGATCGGCGCACAAGCCGCGAACCGTTTCCTCTGCGGCCGATCCGGGATTGATCGTCACGACCAGGAATATCGCTGCCCGCGTAAGCCTGGCGGCGACCGATTGAGAGACGGGAGGTGGCAAGCTTGAAACCATGTTTTATCCGTTGATGATGGTTTGAAGCGCGATGCCGGCATTGGCCGTGGCGCTCAAGCCAGGTCAGCATATGCGGGACTCGCGACGACGAGCCCGTCTGTCGACCATAAGACATTTGCAGCGAGGTCCGCATGGGAAATCGGGGAGCACGGGAAATCAGGAACACTGGCCAATCGCGCTGGGGACGGACTTCAAGAGCGGAGCTCTTCGGTCGCGGCATTTCCCGGCGATAGGCAGCCTCCTGATCCAGGGAACGCGTGCCGTTTGGCGACTGCCATTTCCGACCAGGTCAAGCGAAGGCGAGGGGTAAGCACCGCCGGAATTCCCTGTGCATATAGCGGTCCAAACATATAGTTTTGGTCCTGCTGAAATTAATCGCGGATAGCGCTGAACCAATGTCCAAGAAGTTTGCATTCCTTCTGGTCCGCGACTTCACATTGTCACCCCTGTCGCTTTTCATCGACACGCTGCGCCTGGCGGGTGATGAGGGCGATCGAAGCCGTCGCGTGGAATTTGACTGGCAGGTGATCGGAGAGCGCGGTCTGCCGATCAGGGCCAGCTGCGGCGTCGAACTGCTGCCGACAAAAGAGATTGGACATCCCGAGGATTTCGACAATGTTGTTGTGGTTGGTGGCCTGCTCGACACCAACCGCGGCTTGAGTTCTGAAAAGGAGGCATTCCTTTTGCGGGCTGCCGAGAAAGGCGTGCCGCTCACCGCCCTTTGCACGGGCAGTTTCGTGCTCGCGCGCTACGGGTTGCTGGACGGTTATAGTGCCGCGGTCAGCTGGTTTCACATCAAGGACTTCCGGGCGGAATTCCCCGACGTGAACGCCCATGCGGACAGTCTGTTTTCCGTCGACCGCAACCGCTCTACTTGCGCCGGAGGCACGGGTGCAGCCGACCTGGCCGGCTATTTCGTGTCGAAATTCATTGGTCACAAGGCAGCGGAAAAGGCCGCCAAGATTCTTGTCCTCGATCGAATCCGGAACATCCGTGACGTTCAACCGGTCGGGGATCTGTTTGCCGGAGCCTCCAGCCGTCCGGTGAAGCGAGCCTTGCTCTTGATGGAGAGCAATCTCCAGGAAAAGGTATCGGTTACCGAAATCGCGGCCAGATTGAACTGCTCCAGGCGCCAGCTGGAGCGTCTTTTCGGCATCGAGTTGGGCATCAGCCCAATGGCCGCCTATCTGGCGCTGCGGCTGCACTACGCGAAGTCGCTCCTCGAAGCCAGCGACTTGCAGATAGGGGAGATTGCGTTCAGGTGCGGCTTCGGCAATGCCGGGCATTTCAGCCGCGTCTTCCGCCAGCACACCGGCATCACGCCAACGAACCTCAGACATCCAGGCCGCATATCTCGCGAGGCCTGATGCGATGATAGTTCCGCGCTTGGCTGGGATTGAGGGGGGTGCCACAGCTCAAGCCGGGACCAATAACGAGCGGGAGTAGGCAAAAGTTTTAAGACTATGCCGGGAAATCCCGCTCAAGGATCTATCCAGCGGCAACCGGAAACCACATCCACGCCGCCTTCGGGCTCTCCTGTTGCCGACGTAGTCGGCACGCAATCATTCAGTGTCGGGATTTTCGAGCACTTCAAGCATGGTGGTCAACATGCTTCCGACTTCTTCCGATATTTCCTCGGGGCGAATTCCCGCCTTGATGGCGTCCGCCGTCGCTTGTTTGGCGAGTTTCGCCGCAAGCGCCGGATCGGACGTCGAATAGGGTGGAACATTTTCCTCCACCCAGTTCTGCAGGAATTCGATGCCGCGTGCGCTCATGACGAACTAATGTTCATCGAAGCGATTTCGTTCCGCGGAGGTATATTCAAGAAAACGTCAGACCCTTTTGATGAGGGCCTGACGGTTCCAAAGGTTCACGTCACGACGAACGAGGATGCCGTCAACGACAGATGCGGAGAAACAGCGGCAAACTGGATCTGATGCGCGCCGCCGGCCCCATCGCTGTCGAAGGAGAGGGCGCCGGTCGAACTGTTGTAGATAATGTGGTCGGTATGGGTATGCGCGCCCCTGCCAGTGTGAAACGCATCAGCGGGAAGGGCGCCCACCTGAAGCCCGGCAAACACAGTGTGGTCGAGATGGATCTTGTCCTGCGTCACATTGAAGTCGGTGATCTTGTCGATGTTGCCTGTCTTGAGGGCGGAATTGAAGACGAAGACGTCCTTGCCTCCATTTCCTGTCAGCACATCTTGCCCGCCGCCGCCATTGATGACGTTGTTGCCGGCGTTGCCCTGTATGGTCTGCGAGAACTCGTTTCCCGTGAGGTTGATGGCAGTGGTGCCGGCCCGGCTCGTGGTGGCAAGCTGCTCAATTTCCGAGCCGGCTGACAGTGCATAGCTCACTGATGCCAGCACGGTATCGTGGCCTGCGCCCTTCAGTTCCACCACCTTATCGCCAGGGTTGTTGACATAATAGGTGTCGTTGTAGCCGCCACCGATCATTGTGTCGGCGCCGGTGGTGCCGTGAAGTACATCCGCGCGGCCGGTGCCGTAGAAAACGTGATCGCTGGTCGAAGGCGCGGTGCTGGTCGGAGGTGTGGTGCTGGTCGGAGGGGTGGTGCTGGTCGAAGGTGGGGTGATGGACGAAGTCGTATCGCTGGTCGAGGGCACAGTGGTGCCGGACGAAGTCGCGCCGCTGGTCGGAGGCACGCTTGCGGTGCCGTGGTTATGTTGAAGGAAGAGGGCTTGCAGCGCCGGCGAGTTTCCAAGCGCCGTGTCGCCCTGCTGGGAACCCCATGCATAGGCATAGTCGAAGGCGGGCGACGGAACCAGCTTGGACCAGTGGTCCAGCATGGTCTGTTCCTGGGCGGCGGTGGGAAGGACATATTGGCCGCCCGTATCGGTCGTGTAGCTGCCGCCGCCGAACGTCTGATAAACCGGAACGACCTGGTTGAGCGGGACCCCCGAAGCGACAGCCGCGGCCACGGTCCTGTCGATCATGTTGTAGTCGACCGCACTTGTCCCGGTGCGCACCGGATAGGGGTCCAGCCCGTAATAGTCGATATGTGTGTTGGCGGGATTATAAGTGTTTGAAAAATCGGGATTTGCGGAAGACCCCATGTTCATCATGGTGATGAAGGTTTTGGCGCCCGGCACGTTGGTGTGGATCCAGTCGGATTCCGCCTTCAGATTCGCGGCGGTGGCATAGGTTCCCCATTTGCCGGTGGGGTCCGGCTCATCGACAAGGAAGAATCCAAACGCTTTCGGATTGCCGATAAAGGGCGTGACTTTCTGGATAAAGGACGAGGTTGTCCCATTGGCTTCATCGAGCCAGACCAGACCTTTCGTGCCAGCCGGCAGGGCGTTGAGTTCGTCCACGGATGAAACGTCGACAAGATTGAATCCGGCGTTTGCGACCTCGGAGGCGGATCCACCCGAGGCGTAATGGAGGGTTGTCATGAAAATATCCTTCGTCTGATTCGGTAGGTGCCCCACGCCTGCCTATTGGAAAGGGTATATTAGAACCAAATCAAATACCGGCGCCCGTTGATAGAATCATTGATCACGGCGAGAAAAGGTCCACGCGATGGGA
The DNA here is from genome assembly GCF_006442155.1 of Mesorhizobium sp. B2-4-14. Classification (NCBI taxonomy): domain Bacteria; kingdom Pseudomonadati; phylum Pseudomonadota; class Alphaproteobacteria; order Hyphomicrobiales; family Phyllobacteriaceae; genus Mesorhizobium; species Mesorhizobium sp. B2-4-14. Next base: position 73,945 of record NZ_VFVA01000019.1, read on the forward strand.
CGTCGGCCCTGGTTCCGGGCTTGTTGATTGTTCAGGGATATTTCCGGCGCGGCAAGGCAGGACTGGACTGCCCCTGCCTCGGTAGCACTGCTGGATTTTGTTGTGGACCGCAGAAAGCGCAAGATCGCGCTGGTTCATTCCAGCCGCTTCGGAGCGTGCGGATGGCGGTCGTCCACGCGCTATGCGCCGCTCACCAGAAAGGCTCTTTCTATCAAAGGACGGTTGTGGCTCAGATACGGTTCAATGAGCATATCGAGGTGTCCGCCGAGGATCGGGACTATGCTCAGATCGGCAAAAAAGGCGCTCCAGCCAAGATCCGTCGGAACCCCTGTACGCCTGCATCGAAACAGGGTGGCGGTAATCGGCAACGCGGTCTTCGGTTGTGCGAGCCATTGGCCAAATGCGCGCATCCGCAGGATTTCCTCAAGCTCAAGGCGCAAAATGAACCGCACTCTGGCGAAGGCCCTCCATTTCAGCCAGTCGATGCCCCTGGCGAGCAGGGCTTCAGCGCCAAATCTGGCAAATGCTTTCGCGAGAGCCCGTAACATCATGCGATCCGCCGTCACTCTATGGGAACGGATGCGCTGGACGGTGCGTGCAAGAGTTTCACGGTAGTCGTGCTGCCCAGGCCCGATATTGGTGTCGAGGATTCCCAGGAACGTGACCGATCGACCCGCTGCAATAAGTTTGGCGGCAACCTCGAACGCGACGCCGCCGCCAAGCGAATAACCGATCAGCTTCACGTCGCCATCAGGCTGGATCTGGCTGATCTGGTCGACAACCGCGTCCACCATCCGCGGTATGGTGCCATGTCCCTTCAGTAGATCGTTCAGGTCCCCATAGCGAATGGCGACAACCCTGGCGACATCGCTCATCTCGACACCGAAAGCCGCCAGGCTTGGCCCGTAGCCGATCGATCCCGGCACAATAAACAAAAGCGGCCTCGGGTCGGACGCCTCGACAAGCAAGTCGCTTGTGTCTTGCTCTGCGGACGCTGCCCTGACTACGTCGGCAAAACTCATTCCGACGGTGAATGCGTCCAAGTTGAGTTCCCGTCCCAGAGCCGTCTCAAGTTCCATGACGAATTGCAGCAGCTTCAGTGAATCGCCGCCCGCGTCGTCCCAGTGGCTGCCAGCCGCCTTCTTGCCGGGAAGTATCCTCTCCCATACGGCCGCTGCCACGCCTTCGATATCGAGCGGGTTCAGCGCCTGCCGGACGTCTGGATTCTGGGCGTTTTGCGCGTTCAGCGCGCGATCCAGTTCCCGCAACTTGACACTGTCGACCTTGCCGCCCTTGAGCTGCGGTATCTCGGCAATACTGTGCAGTCGCGTTGGATGAACTGCCGGCGGCAGGGCTGTCCTGATCAAGTCTCGCAATTCGGGTATGATTTCGCTTGCGCCAGTTTTCACGGGAACGACAAAGGCCACCAGTTCGTTCGCGTCCGTCACCACCGCGACGGCATCACTCACTTGGGGCGCCCGGCGCAGGACGAGTTCCAGTTCGGCAGGCTCGACCCGCCTTCCGTTGATCTTTATCTGGCGTCCCTTTCGTCCGACGATCCACATCATTCCGGTGCCGTCGACCTTGACCAGATCGCCGGTTGCGAAGATCCGAAGCCAGGGATTGGTGGAGCTTGCACGAAGAGGAACATGTCCCCCGTCCGCCCAGTAGCCGAGCGTGGTGTAGTTGCCCCTGATCACCAACTCCCCTTCATCGCCGGGGGCGACCTCGTACCCATTCTCATCCACGACGGTGTATTCGATGCCGGGAAGGACGAAGCCGACCGGGACCGTCGCGCCTCGCTCCGGATAATCCCTCGGCAGGAACCACTGCGTGCCGGTCGTTTCCGTGGACGAATAGCTGATCTGGATAAGGCAGGACTCCGGGACATTGTCGCGAAGCCGGTCGATGTCGGACCACAACACTTTTTCTCCGCCGACCCGCACGACCCGCAGTGACGAGAATACGTCCGGCGCTGAATCGGTCATCAACACACGCAGCAGCGCCGGCACGAGATAGGCGATCGTCACCCGCCATTTTTGGAAATTGTCGCGCGCAGCGCGGATGCCGGCACTCTCAATGTCCAAAAGGTACAATGTGGCGCCGCAAAGCATCGGGGTCATCATCTCGCGGCAGCCCGCGATCGTCGCCGGGCCGGTCAACGGCATGAACACATCGTCGGGGCCGATGTGGCAAGCATCGACATATTGTTGCACCCGCTGGAGGATTGCCCGCTGGCTGTTCACGACGCCTTTCGGGGCTCCGGTGCTGCCTGACGTGTACAGGACGATCGCCGGCGAATCGACCGGCACGTCGGGCGGCAGCGCCGGTAAGCTGCCGTCCGGCGTTGCGGCCATGCAGCTTCCCGCATCGATCCATTTCAGGGACGAGGCATCAGGCCAGCCTGCCGGCTTGCCCGGCCCTGGCCTGACAATTGCGGCTAGCCCCGCGCTGGCGGCAATTGCCGCGAGGCGCTGAAATGGATCTCGGGGGTTTAGCGGCACGGCGGGCCTGCCCGCACGCATGGCGGCAAGCATGGCCACCGGGTACCAAAGAGTATTCCCGATCAGAAGCCCGACCGCCTTACCCATTGGAACTGAACCGGCAATCGCACCTGCCAGGTTTTGGACCGCGTTCAACAGCTCCAGGAAGCTGAGGGATGTCGAGCCGTCGCTGATCGCGATCTTGTCCGGATATTTCCCGACAATTTTCTCGAGGTGCCAGAACGCCGATTTTTCGGAGAAGTCATCGCACATCCTTTGGAAGACAGGGCTTGCCGGTCCGTCCATGTCCAGAGGACGGGTGGATGCCTGTTTCCATGTGAAACCGTCTTGAGGACCATTGTCGCGCGTTGTCGCGACATCCCGCTCTTTCGCCAGTCCCAGCACGGACTGCAAGGCGCGCAAAGGCAGGCCTTCTGAAGAACGCGTGCGATCAAACGCTTCCAACGCGACCCCCTTTTTTGCTGACCCGCTTTGCAGTGTCGTACGCGACCATCTTGGCCGTGGCATCGTTAGAACGAATGATTCCGACCGAACTCGCCGATCCGACATGAAAGGGGTCAGGTGCATCGCAGCATCATTGAAGCCCTGCTTCATTCAAACAGACGAGGACAGCGGGAAGGCCTGCTCCTAGCGTGGATTTGGGTGTCGTGCGCACAGGGGCAATGAAGCCGAACCATGAGAGCAGATCCTAGAGCCAGCCATTTTGCGCGACCGGGATACCGCCGGCATCCTGGAGGGGCAGGATGAACCCCCACCTGGTCTGTGTTGGAGGCGAGGATCATCGTCTTAGAATTCCGTTCCTGCTGGCGCTGCGCGAAAGGCGCTTCCGGGTCACTGCCGTATCGAGCGATATGGGCAACGCCTTCTCTCTTCATGGCATTGCGCATCGTCGACTGGGATTTGACCGCTTTACCAGCGGCGGCGGGGAATGGGGCGCTCTAGGTGCTGTCCGCGAATTGATCGCGGAACTGCGTCCGGACATCGTTCAAAGTTTCGACACCAAGCCCAATCTTCTGACCCCTTTGGCCGTGCGCGGGCAGGTGCCGGTTGTCCGCACCATCAATGGCCTTGGTTGGACATTCTCGTCCCTCGAACCACGGGCTCTGGCCTTGCGTCCGATCTTTTGCGGCCTTCAAGGACTGGCATCCTTATGGACAGCCATGACCGTCTTCCAGAATCGCGACGATCAGGTCTTTTTCGAACGCTATCGGCTGGTTGGTCACGACAAAGCGCGGCTGATCCGCAGTTCTGGCATCGACCCGAAGGCGTTCTCGACAGCAAGGTATCGTGGCCCTTCGGCCACGACGATGCGCGAGAGCCTTGGGCTTCAGTCGGCCGAAATCATAATCTTTATCGGCCGCCTGACCCGCCAGAAGGGAATTCCGACCCTCCTCAAGGCGGTTCCTCGTGTCCTTTCCGAAAGACCCAATGCGCGTTTCGTCCTTGTCGGTCCGCAGGACTCCGAGGGACCGTTCGCGGTCAACAGGGCCGATATCGATCGACACGCGCCTCACGTCATTGCCTTGGGATCGCGACAGGATGTTCCGGCCCTCCTTGGCATGGCCGATCTGTTCGCGTTTCCGACGCAATATCGCGAGGGTATTCCGCGTGTCCTGCTGGAGGCGGGATTATCCGGATTGCCGATCGTCGCCTCGCGGATGCCCGGCTGCAATGACGTGGTTGAGGATGGCTGGAACGGCTATCTCGTCGCGCCACGCGATGTGGATGGCTTCGCATCCAGGATAATCGAGATCCTGTCCGATCGCGCCCGTGGAAAAATCATGGGCGGCCGTTCCGTCGGACTCATCCGGGAGCGCTTTTCGCTGTCGTGGGTCGTCGATCAGTATTGCGAGCTGTACAAGACCGTCCTCGGGGCAACGTACCGGGGCAGTCTTGCTCGATCAGCCCCCGCGATCCTGATGGAAGAGGGCGCGCGGAGCCCCCGACTGGGGGAGGCGCGGCAATGATCCGTGATGTGCTCCTGGCCTGCGGCATCGCAATGTCCTATGCGGTCCAACTCAGCATTCCAGGCCTGCCGTTCGGCTACAGCGAACTGTTCCTCGCGCTTTGGATATTGCTGTCGATCGTGCGGGTTCTCGCGGGCGGCCGATTGGAGTTCACGCCGGCCCTGGCCCAGCTTGCACGTTTCTGGCTGATCCTGACGCTTGCCCTGAGTGTTGGGGCCATCGTCGGCTATCTGACGACTGTCCTGTTCATCGCTCCGTTGATGCATGACACGATGGCGTATGTGCTGTTGGTCTTCATCACCTGCCTGGCCGCGGCGGAGCCCGACGCCGGTCGCCATCTACGCAACATTGGCTGGTGGATCATTGCTGTCGCGAATGCATGCTTTGTTGTTCAACTGGGGCTTGGGTGGGGCTGGATCCATCAATCTGGCGTTAATCCCTGGTATTGGGACCGCTTCAGCGGTTGGTCCGACAATCCGAACCAGCTTGCGCTCTATTGCGCTCTCCTTGGTCCGCTGGCCTTGCATCTTGCCGTAACCACCCGCAATCCGTGGGGGAGGTGCCTTGGGCTAACCGGCCTGGTCCTCACCTTCTACGTCGGAAGGCTGACAAAGAGCGATACCTATCTCTATACGACAATCCTGGCTTGCCTGATCCTTCTCGGGCTGCGGATTCGGGCTTGGCTTGCAACTGATGGCGGCAAGGTCAGCCTTTCACGGCAACTTGCCCTCCTGTTCACGATTGCGTTCGTTCCGTTGGCGATCTCCATCGCGCCTTACGCCCTCAGCGACGCCGCCAGCGCCGAAAACTTCGCCAAGAGCCTTACCAAGGACAAGGGCGGGCAAGCGACCGCGGAAACCGCCGAGCTTCGCCTCTACCTTTGGGACGAGGCATTGGACAAGGGAGCAAGATCTGGGTCGCTCGGCCTCGGCCCCGGGCCTCACCTTGAACGCCCCCCCATCACCAATCAGCAGTTTCTACCTCGGCCTTTCGAGGCCCATAGCACGATCCTCGATCTCTATACCCAGGGTGGCTTGATTTCAGTCATGGCGCTCTTGTGGATCCTCGGCTCCGCCGCCTTGTCCGCCTGGCGTGCGAGATTGGATGCCCTCGTGGCGCTCATGGCGTCGATCGTTGTGTTCAGTGCCCCGCACCTGATTATCCGCCATCCGATCGTGTGGTTCTCTGTGACGCTCTGCCTTGTCGCCGGGACGCCTCAGACGATCCCCGCCATCGTTCGCCACAGGAGATATTAGGATGTGCGGGATCGCTGGAATTCTCTTGGCGCCCGATGCGGCCGATACGAACGCGCTGCGGGCGATCGGGCCGATGACGACGGCCCTTCGTCATCGTGGACCTGATGGCGAGGCATTTTGGATGAGCCGTGAAGCCGGGGTCGCCTTCGGCCACCGGCGTCTGGCCATCGTCGACTTGTCGGAGGCGGGCCGGCAGCCGATGCATTCCGCGAGCGGCCGGTATGTCATCACCTTCAATGGCGAGATATACAATTTTCGCGATCTGCGCCGCGAGCTGGAAGGGGCGGGCCACCATTTCCGTGGCACCAGCGACACCGAAATCATGCTGTGCGCGATCGAGAGCTGGGGTCTCGACGCGGCGCTCGCGCGCTTTGCCGGCATGTTCGCTTTCGCGCTGTGGGACCTGAAGAACCGTATCCTTCACCTCGCCCGCGACCGAATGGGCAAGAAGCCGCTCTACGTCGCCTCGACACGCGAGGCGCTCGTCTTTGCCTCGGAGCTGAAGGCGATCACTTGCTTCCCCGGGTTCGTCCCGGAACTCGATGTCGACGCCGCGGCGACAATGCTTTCGAAAGGATGGGTGCCGGATGACAGTTGCATCTGGCAGGGCGTGTTCAAGCTGCCACCCGGTTCCGTCCTGTCCGTGACGGCGGCGGATTTCGCCAATGCCCGCGGTGCTGTCTCGCTTGCGCGTCGCATTCGACGCTGGTGGTCGCTGGCCGATGTCGCCAGCACGGCGCTGCGGGAACCGCTCACCGGCAGTGACGAGGAACTTACGACCGAGCTCGATCGTCTGCTTCGCCTTGCCATCGGCGAACGAATGGTTGCCGACGTGCCGCTTGGCGCCTTTCTGTCGGGCGGTATCGACAGCTCGACGGTCGTCGCCCTGATGCAGGCACAGTCGCGGAAGCCTGTCCGCACTTTCACCATCGCGTTCGGTGAGAGCGGGTTCGACGAAGCCCCTCATGCGGCCGCGGTTGCACGACATCTGGGCACCGACCACACTGAACTTCACCTTTCACCGGCCGCCGCGCGTGAGGTCATTCCGGAACTGCCACGGATCTGGGACGAGCCGTTCGCCGATGAGTCACAGATACCGACACTGCTGGTGTCGCGCCTCGCCCGGCAACACGTGACCGTAGCGCTGTCGGGCGACGGTGGTGACGAGTGCTTTGCGGGCTATTCCCGGCACTTCCTGGCGGCCCGCCTCAGAAGACAGCATGAGCTTCCATCCCCACTTCGCCGGATGTTGGCGGCTGGGGCCGGATTGCTGGCCCAGGCCTCCCGGAAAGATATCTTCGGCAGGCTGCCGCTTTCGGCGAACGCGCGGCACGGATTGCGCAGTGACCGCCTGAACCGCCTCGCCCGCCTGCTCGCGGCTGCAAATGAGGACGAACTGCTTCAGCGGCTGACCGAGTCCTCGGTCAACAACCTTGTTCATCACAGGCCGCCGGCAATCAAGCCTCGTGCAGCAGAGCTCGACGACCTGCTATCCCGTCTGTTGTTCGATGATATGACCGGCTATCTGCCCGGCGACATCCTGGTGAAGCTCGATCGCGCCACCATGGCCAACAGCCTCGAGGGGCGGTGCCCGATCCTGGACCATCGCGTCGTCGAATACGCCTGGCGACTGCCGACCAATGCCAAGGTTCGGAATGGCAGGGGTAAATGGATACTTCGCCAGCTCCTTGATCGTTATGTCCCGCGGCGGCTGTTCGATCGGCCCAAGCAAGGTTTCGACGTTCCGGTCGGGGCTTGGCTGAAAGGGCCCCTGCGCGCCTGGGCAACGGATATCATCGCCACAATACGCCTCTCGGAAGACGGGGTTCTCGACTTTGCAAAGGTCGACGCCTGTTGGCGCGATCACCTGCAGGGAAAACAAGATCATTCCCGCGATTTGTGGCCTCTGCTCATGTTCCAGGCGTGGCGCAACGAAGCCACGCAGCCACCGGCGCCGGCAACGCGCCTCTCTCATCATATCGAACTGACAGGGGGTTGAGATGGAAGGTTCCGTAGCTGGCCGCGCCAAACGTCCGCGCACCACGCAAATGGCCGTCGCTGCGCTCGAAACAAATCCGCGGATGAGGCAACCGCTAAGCGAGCCCCTGGAGCCGTCGTCTCCTTTCCGTCAGCTTGTCGTCACCTTGGCGACGAGAAAATGGTTCTTGCTTGCCATCGCCGTTCTGGGTGGCGTCCTTGCTGGTCTCGCCGGTCTTGCTCGTCCGGTTCTATATGAGGCGACGACGCAGGTAATCGTCGACGCTCCAACTGGCGGTGCTTCCTCGGGCAGCGCAGGGTCCGTTCAGGATTTGCTGGATTCGAGCATCGATGACCATCTGACGATGCTCTCCTCGCAAGCCCATTTGCGTCGAGTTCTGGCGTCGCTGCGCAAAGCGGAGGCAGCCAACGCTGCCGGAAAAAGTGGCTCCAGCCTCGTTCCCGCCGATCAGCACACCGCAGGCTCGTTCCTGGGCGATCTCCTGAACCGGGTGTGGCCGCAGGGCAAGCCGGCGGCGGGAAGTCCGGAAGCGGCGGACGCGGCCGAACTGAAGGCGCTTCGGAACGGAATGAGGGTCGGACAAGAGCTGCGGTCGCGGGTCATCTCCATCGGCTTTACCGATTCCAGTCCGGCCCGTGCTGCGCTTGTCGCGAACACATTCGCTCAGGTCTATATTGACGACCTCATACAGAAACGACGTGCATTGGACCAGGTCGAACTGCAATCGCTGGTCGCCGGCCTGCCGCAAGTGCAAAGCGATCTGGTCGACGCAACCAACCGTCTGGAGACGTATCGGCTGACCCACGGCGCCGTCGATCAAAGTGCGGCCAACAATGCGGCCAATGAGAGAGCGGAACTCAGCCGACAGATTTCCCTGTCGAAAGCCGATCTCTCCGCCTCGGAAGCGCATCTTGAACGTATCGAGGATCTGCGGAAGGCGGGCGCGCCCGTTTCGGCAGTCGCTGAAGAAATCGGATCGCCGGTGCTGGCCGACCTGATGGCTCGCCAGCTGGGCGCTGGTGCGGACGAGGGTCAGGGGAATGCGATCAACCGTGAGATGGAACAGGACATCGCGCGCATCGCAGCCGAGGCAAAAGTCTACCGCGCCCAGGTTGCGGCGCTGGAAGAACACGAAAGAGTGCTCGACGCGGCGGTGTCCGACACTGCGAGCCAGCTTTCCGGCTTGCGTGCACTTGAGCCTCAGGTGACCATCGTAACGCAGCGATACAACGAGCTTCTTGGCCGGCGACAGGAGTTGATGCAGCACATCGCCGCTCCATCACCCGGAGTAGCGATCCTTTCGATGGCATGGCCGCCGTCAACTCCGAAGACGCTGCCGGCAGTTTTCCTGGTCCCGCCCGGCATGATCGTGTTCGGGCTGATGGGGGCGATTTTCGTCATGGTCCGCAACGCCTTCAATCAGACCTTGCGCAGTGAAGCCGAGGCCGAAGCCGAGCTTGGGATTCCGTGCGTGGGGTTGCTTCCCAAGGTTTCGGGACTTCACGCGAAACAGTTGCGGGATCTGGTTCTGAGCCAGCTGACCTCACCGTTCAGCCGTGCCGTGACGTCCGTTCTTGTCACCGCTGCGCCAACTCAGGGGCGGGGGCATCCGCCACACATCATCCTCGTAACGTCCAGCGTCCGGGACGACGGCAAGACCGAGTTGGCATGGAGTTTGGCGCTTGCGGCAACACGGCTGGGAGGAAGGGTGCTTTTCCTCGACCTTGACCGCAAGGACGTGCGGCTTACGAACGAGTTTCGGGGCGAATTCAGCACTGTCAAGGCTCGCAACTCCTTTGGGGACTATGTAAGTGACCGCTGTGTTCTGCAGGACGCAGTCACGAGAATGCCAGAAATCGGTATCGATTTCATGGCTGCTCCAGCACCCTCGGATGACCTGCTGACGCTTCTGTCGACCGTGGACAGGTCCCAGTTTACCGATGAGTTGCTCTCGGTTTACGACATCATCATCATGAACGGACCCTTGGGTCTCGGAGGGCCTGAAACCAGGCTCCTGAAGCGCTGGGCGGATGCGGTGCTTTTTGCCGTTCGCTGGGCCAGGACGCGGCGCAGCATTGCCCGCGGTGTTCTGGAATCACTGCGAGCCGGTGGGTCCGTCAGCGTTCCAGTGGGAAGTGTGCTCACGCAGGTGAATCTCAAGAAGCATGCTGGCTACAGTCTCGGAAACAGCGCCGACCTCCTGCTGACGAGGGTTTGATGAAGGCCGTCGTCTCTACCCTCGAAGGAATATTACCGGGAACCAAGTGCGTTCCCATGATGGGATATGATCCGGAATGATCATCGAATTTTTCGGATCCCCAGGATCCGGCAAAACAACGTTTGCGCACGCGCTCGCAGAGCAGTTGCGTGGGAAAGGCTATCACGCCAAGGTCGCTCTCAGCTACAAACCCGGCACCAGGGCGGGAAGCTTCGACCTCGGGATTTTCTTGTTTGTCTCAAGAATCGTATCGGCAATCTTTTCGACCGCACGAATATTGATTTCTTCCAAGGGAAGGCCGAACGATCTCTCCATTTCATTGTCGTTGGTACGGCTGATACCGCCAAAAAGGCGAATATGGCGCGCTCGAATCTGGCAATATATCTTGCACCTTTCACGTCGCTGGAGCCGTGCGAAGCAATCGTCCGAAATAATAATATTCGATCAAGGATACGTTCAAGCGATTGGATCGCTGGCGGCATTCAACGGGAGCGCTGATCATGCCACGCTCGCAAAGGCGCTCAGCCTCGCGCCGCCGGCCGACCTCACCGTCAGGCTGGTGGTGCCATCTGCGGTCGTGGAGAATCGCTTGCGGCGACGGATGGAGCGGGAGCCGCCGGCGGAGCGAATTTTCGAAGCTGACATGAACGTGAATATGCGTTCTCTTGGTGTGTTTGAATCTATAAATGATCTTCTCGCGATTTCCGGGCGAAAAGTCATTTCCGTGGAAAACGCCGACGGTCGATCAAAATTCAACAGCATTTGTAAGGTCGAGAAACAAATCATTTCCGCACTTTCGCGGACAGATAAGGAAGTCGCGGCTGGAGGCCAAAGACAACGCTCTCTCGATAGCAGTGCCACCGCAGGTCTCGATAATCACTTTTATGCAAAGTCTCCCACGGACGTTCCTCCTGCAATCGCCGCGCCTTTGCGGAACAAGGATGTGGGCTCCCGGCTCGCTCGGGCGAGCGTCTTCGCTCTCTTGATCTATATCGGAGGTGCCGGACTGACCAGCCTTGCACAGCTGGCCATTGCACGCCTCATCGGGCCTCGCAACTACGGGATCTATTCCTACGTTCTGGCATGGACGTCCGTGCTCGCTTACCTGGCAACGCTCGGTTTCAACGTATCCTTGTTGCGTTTTGTACCTGCCTATAGAGCCAATGGCAGGCTTGATCTGGCGCGAGGGGTGATAAAATTCGCGGTGCAAAGATCGCTATTGGCGGCGTCGCTATTCGGGATAACGGGCGCTGCCTTGGTTCTCCTTTTTTCGGACCATACGCAAAACGGACTTGAGACAAGCATTATGCTTGGCATGGCGGCGGTACCCTTGATTACCGCTTATGCTATCGGCGCTACGCTTGTACGTGCTTTTGGCGGCGTCGTCTCGGCGCTATTGCCGGAGCGCATCGTGCGAGACGGGCTCCTGCTGGTGTTGGTGGCGATGATGGCAAAGTTAGGATTGCGGGCCGTTCACGCGCCGGAGGTGATGCTGGCGGTGCTGATAAGCTCCGCGGCCACGGTTGGGCTGGTGTTCATCACGGCGGCGAAGTTTGAACCGCCCGGGCTGCGGCAGGCCCGGCCCAGTTACGAAGCGAGGGAATGGTGGCTTGCCGTGCCTCCGCTCATGCTCATCACCGGTCTCGATGTGTTTGTCAGCCGGGCCGGCGTGCTGGTGTTGGGGTGGACCAACCATATCCGCGAAGCGGGTATATTCGCGCTGGCGTTGAACGTCGCGATGCTTGTGGGGCTCTCTCGCATCGCCGTCGCTACCATGTTTTCACCAACAGCGGCCGATCTGCATGCCAGGGGAGACCGCAAAGGCCTGCAGCAGCTGTTCGCGCGGGCCACCTTGCTTTCTGCTGGCGGTGCCATCGCAGTCGCCATCCCGATGATGGTGATTGTCGAACCGTTCCTGAGCTATTTCGGTGAGGGCTACACCGCGGGAACGCCAATCGCTCGGGTTCTCATCTTGGGATATATCTTTGTCGCGCTGTGCGGGCCCCAGCAGAATCTTTTGGCAATGACCGGAAACGAATGGGCCGCCGCAACGACCATGATTGCCGGTGCGGTGGCCAACATCATAGCCTGTGCCTTGGGCGTCGCGATATACGGCCCGATTGGCGCTGCCGTGGGTGTCGCGCTTGCGCTGGGCATCTGGAGCGTTGCCATGGCTATCTATATCGGCAAGCGACTGAAGATCCTGCCTGGCTTGGTGTTTGTCCTGCTCTCGATCAGGCCAGGTGCGATCGGCGGCCAGCAATGGAATTGGTTCTTGAGGGTTGGCAAATGACAGCTGTCGATCCGCGGTGAACGTTTGCCGTTCTCGGCTGGCAGCCCTTTCTGCGAAAATTCCGGTATCATTCGACAAAACGGTGTAAGCCGTCCTCGTGGGCTGTCGCCGATGCGAAGCCGACAGCCCGGCGAAGATCGCTCGCATCGGCGCGGGTCTCCAGTGCATCGCCTGGAGGTAAGGAAACGTCGATGCGAAGGTCGCGGCGGCCAAGGGCCGTCTCGATGATGGCGATCAGGCGTTGATTTCTTCGGGCCGGTCATCGCCGATCTTGCAGATCCGGTGTGGTGCCGAACTCGTGGCGGGATCGACCATGCGACTGTCCCAATCCGGATCCGGATGCGGCGGCATGGCAAGCACGCGGCCCCCTTCGACGATGTCGTCGATATAGGTGAAATCCCGCCACACGTGGCTGTCAGTCCTACGATCTGTGCAACGCAGCCGCGCGGCTGCGTTGCAACGCCGATCTCCGATCGCGTGAACGCGGTGACACCCGGCGCCTATCTCATGGCAGGACCGAAATGCGCCCCAGAAGCGCCACCAACTCCGCCTGGCGCCTTGTCTCGGTCTTGGCGAACAGCGAGGCGAGCTGGGAGCGGATCGTCGTGCGGCTAAGGTGCCAACTGCGGGCGATCTCCAAAGGCGCGTCGCCATGAGCTAGGCGCAACGCCAGCTGCGTTTCCGCGCTGGTCAAGCCGAACATTCTTTGCAATGTCTGAGGGTTCGCCGCCGACGTGTTCTCCCGATCCAGCAATGCGACGATGCTTGTCCCGTCAGGAGCGATGACGCCCGTCTCGTTCAGGATCACCGGCTTGTCGCCTCTGCTGCGGATCACCACCCATGACAGTGAGCCTGGCTGGAAATGCACCGGAACATTCGCGACCAGCCGCCTTAACCCGGCAGAAAGCTCGCAGGCCGTATCGGCCGCTTCGCCCTGGCGTTCAAGCGTGTCTTGAGCGGCCGTGTTCCATTCGATTACTTTCTTGTCGCGGTCCAGCACGAGATAGCCGCAGCCGATGCGGTCAAGCATGCCGGTTATGGATTCCAAACTGCGTCGCTGCGGCCCGCCAATTCTGGCGTCTGATCGATCCGAGAAGTGTGTCGAGCGTGCATGCCCGGTATCCCTCAACACAATATATTGGCTACCTGCAACCGTATCGTTGCGCCTGTCAATCAGTGTCATCGCTTCTACCCCAACCCTTGTTGCATTTGACGCAAGTAAATGACGTGTAAATTTACCTGCTTTGATTTCCGTCTTTCGACAGGGATCACACTCCTCTGGCTTGAATTTCGACACGGTTATAGGAATCCGCGTCAGGTTTCTTTCGCAGCTTTCGTTGGATGCGCGTTCCTGATGAGCCCTTCCGCAATGATTCTAGTCCCCGGCAAAGGCGTGGCAATCCAGCAGTGGGATTAGGCTGCCCCCTCGCGGCCTAGTCTCGACGGGCTAGACGGAAGGTTGTAGTCTTGGGCATGGGTTCGCATCTGCGTTGGCTGGAATCGAACGTGTCAGGCACCCCGTTAGCTCATGTGGCTTCCCTATTGGTGCTGGCAGTATCAATAATATTCGAAGTAACAAGTACGGTATATGTTGGCCAGGACACGGCGTTTATGGCGTCTATTCCTGCTATTATTGTCGTTGTATACCTCGAAGGCCGTTTGGCTGGCATCGTTGCGACGCTTCTTATGGCCGCCCTCGGCTTGTGGGTACGACGCGTCCTGAACGCTCAACTCTCTGCCGAAGATTGGACCCGCGCCATCTTCCTTGTGGTCTCGGGCGGCCTGATAGCGCTTGTGTTCCACCGCCTGCGACAGGATTTGCGTGGGGCGCTTGAGGTTGCGGAGGCGAGGCTTGCCGCCATCGATGCGGCCGAGAGCCGTTATCGCTTGGCTTTCGAACGTGCCGCCTTGGGTTTTGCAAACACCAATCGACGCGGCGAACTGCTGCAATCGAACAGACGCCTCTGTGAGATGACAGGCTACGCGGAACGGGAACTTGCCCAGCAACCGCTCGAGGCACTTGTTCTTCCCGATGATCGAGATGCCGTGCGGGAGTTGTTGAGAGACGTGGACAGTGGCGCCGCATCGTCCGCCGCGGACATCCGCCTGCTGAGAAAGGACGGCAAGATATTCTGGGCGCGTCTGGCCGTGTCTTCATCGCGGCCTGATGAGGTCTCCACCGAGAGCGTGTTCGTGGTGGTTGACGACATTTCGGAGCGACGAGCGGCTCGCGAGGCGCTCCGGGCTCAGAAGGAGTGGCTTGATCTCGCTTTGTCTGCCGGACGCCTGGGAACATGGCAAATCGACCTCAAGGAGGGGACAGTCGCAGGCTCCGACAAGTTCTGGGACATTCTCGGTCTGCCGCCAACGCCCGTCCGCCGCTTGGAAGAGCTCTCGGCCGTGATTCATCCGGCCGATTGGCCGAAGCTGGCGGCTTCGACCAAACCCTCTTCGGCGGTGAACTACGACGTCGAGGTCCGTGTCCGGCGGACGGACGGTCATGTGCGCTGGATCGCTCTGCGCGGACGCCAGGAAAGACACGGCGATCGCCAGTTGCGCATCGGTGTGGCTGCCGATCTCACCGAGCGCCGACAAACCACGCTTCTGCGCGCGGCCGTAAAGAAACGCGAGCGCATCATGCGCGAAGAACGCCATCGGTTCAGCAACCTGTTCCCAGTGATCACAGCACTGGTGAAGATGATCAATGTTCCCGAGAACGACGTTGCCAAATACAAGGAGATGCTGGTCGATCGGATCAAAACGCTGGAAGCGACGCATCTGCTCCTGTCAGGTCATAGCAGTATTTCAGGGATGCTCCACGATCTCGTGGAGCAGGAATTGCGACTCTTCAAGGAGACCCGTGACATAACGATCAGCGGCCCCTCCATTGTCGTGCCAGTTGGCGCCGCCGAGAGCTTGGCAATGGTTCTTCACGAACTGACGACCAATTCGGTGAAATACGGCGCGCTGGGTAATCCGCAAGGCAAGGTCGACGTAAAGTGGGAGTTCGCATCCGACGGCGCAGGTGATGATGTCGTCCTAGACTGGGTGGAATCAGGACACCGCAACAATTCAGGCGTCGTGCGCCACGGTTTCGGCTCCATGATCATCGGCGTGGACGGCGCGCCGCTCGTCGGTCATTCCCCGAAACTGGAAATATCGGAGCACGGACTGCGATATTCGTTACGGCTGTCACGAAAGGAAATCGAACTGTAGAATGTGTCGTCCGTGAAACGGTCTCGTGGCGCTTTAGGTTTTCATCCTTGGGATGTCCCGTTCCCAACGCAGTTGCCCGCCATGGGCGACAGGCATCAGGTCACATCTTTCGATAGCCAGGTTTGCAGCAAAACCGCTGCTTCAGTCCGGTTCCGCACCCCAAGCTCGCGCAGAATGGCAGCTGCATGGATTTTCGTTGTCGCTTCGGCAATATCCAGATTGCGGGCGATCTCCTTGTTCGAATACCCTTCCGCCATCAGCTTGAGGACGTCCTTCTGCCTCGATGTCAGTCTAGCGAGGTTGCCTGAGTTCACGCGCTGACGGGTCGGATTTTTCGCGGAGGACTGCGGGGCGTAGGATCTCTGTCCGGCCGACGTCCGGGACAAGAGCGCCGGCACGTAGATCCGTCCCGACAGGATCTCGTTGACGGCCATCACAACTTCTTCATCCCTCTGAGATTTGACGATGTAACCGTGAAGTCCGATCGAAAGAGCGGTCAATATCTCAGAGCGCGAATCGTCCCCCGAAACGATCGCGAAGCGTGTATCAGGATAGGCGGACAGAACGTCGCCAAGAACTTCCTGATGAAACAGTCCGGGCATATTTAAATCGAGGATCGCAAGATCGATGGATGCCTGCTCCTCGAGAAGACTGACCACGGCGTCGAAACACGCAGCCTCGAAAATTTCGGCACTTGGAATTCCAGCCGTGAGTGCCAGCCGAAGGCCGCGCCGATACAAGCCGTGATCGTCGGCGATGACGATCCGATACATTGAACTACCCCAACACTTGCTCGGCTCCGACGAGAAAACCCGCTGAAGCCTCCCATTACTCTGTGATGAACCGAGCCGCGGTGTCCCAAAATCGCAGCCAACCACTGGTCATGACATCACGATGATATCCACGGCGCTCCCATCCGAAGATATCAAGTATGGCTAATATAGTCCTAAATTGCGAAAAAGCTTCTGTTATTTTTTCTTAACTTTCGCGTGAGGTGCCTGCCTCCCGAACCATACCGGGTGCCCGGTTCCGATGTCCGGACCAGTGGGCCGTACAGCCTATTGATGCCGGCATAACACATGCGAGCTTCGTTCGTCTCACGGTCAGGTCCTGAACGCTTAGATCTGCCCTTGACCTCGCGGCTATTTACTACCGGAAACGCGTCGGATCGTTGCCATTCGAATGCACGACGACAGCCACCCCGGCGGTCACATACCTTCACTCATGATGTTCGGATTGCCGCCGAGGGTCGGATCGGATCTGACCGGGTGCCGGATCCGGATGAACTCGAACACGAATGCCCGGATACGGCCAACTGCAAATCAGGAGGATCGGATGAAAGCGGTGATTCAATGCGGTGGGATGGGTACGCGCCTTCGGCCTTTCACGTCGGTCTTGCCGAAACCCTTGATGCCGATAGGGGCTCGGCCGGTTCTTGAGTTGCTTCTGAAGTGGCTGCGGCGCAACGGCATAGAAGAGGTTTATATCACGACCGGCTATCTCGGGCACCTGATCCGCAGCGTCTGCGGCGACGGATCGCAATGGAATCTGAAGATCAGATACACACAGGAAATGGAGCCGCTCGGCACCATCGGGCCTCTCTCCCTGATCAGGGATGAACTGAACGATACATTTGTCGTGCTCAACGGCGATGTTCTCACCGATCTAAGCCTCAGCCGGTTTGTCGCCGCGCACCGTTTGCACAAGGATCCGGTTACGATCGCCACGGCCTGCCGGCTGATCAAGATGGACTTCGGCGTCATCGACGAGATCGACAATGCCGTTCAGCTCTTTCGGGAAAAGCCGACACTTTCCCATCTCGTCAGCATGGGGATCTACTGCATGAACCCGGACGTCCTGCGGTTCATTCCTTCGGGCATACCATTCGGGTTCGATGACCTGATGCTCCAGATGATGCAGGGCGGCACGACCGTGCATGTGTACAAGCACGACGGTCTCTGGCTCGATATCGGTCGCGTTGACGACTTCCAGAATGCACAGGCGATTTCCTGGGAAGAGCAGTCGACCTCAATCGAGGTCGCCGCCGCGGCCGCATAGAGAATTCAGATGAGGCCGAACCGTAAATAAGAGTTCAGGAGGTCAAGATGCTCTTGGTGAGCGCCCCGATCCTAGGCGTGCCGGAGAAGGCAGCTCTATCAAAAGTGATTGATAGCGGCTGGCTTACAATGGGAGAGCGGGTAAGAGCTTTCGAACGGGCCTTTGCCGACATGCATGGCGCGCAGGATTGCGTTGCGGTCGGTTCCTGTACCGCGGCGCTTCATCTCATCCTGCATGCATTGGGAATTGGCCCGGGCGACGAGGTGCTGGTGCCATCGCTGACCTTTGTGGCGACCGCCAATGCGGTGCTGTATGTCGGGGCGACGCCGGTCTTTGTCGATATCGAGTCGGTCGACGTGCCGTTGATGTCGATTGCGGAAGCCGAAGCGCGGTGCACGCCACGCACAAAGGCGGTCATTCTTGTTCACTTCGCGGGCTATCTCGCCAATCGGGAACAATGGCAACGGTTCGCCCGTGCCCGAGGGCTGCATATCATCGAGGATGCCGCGCATGCTCCCGGCTTGAGGTCGGTGGGGACATTCGGCGCCGCTGCTGCCTTCAGTTTCTATGGCAACAAGAACATGACGACGGCGGAAGGGGGAGCCGTGATTGCCCGCGACCCCGATCTGCTCGACCGGGTTCGCCAGGCCCGCGGGCATGGGATGACCGCAGGGACGCATCAGCGGCTGAACAGTCGCACCCCGCAATATGATGTCACCATGCTTGGCTTCAACTACCGCATGGATGAGCTGCGCGCGGCGATTGGACTGGTTCAACTCGAGAATCTGCAGGAGTGGAACGAAATCAGGCGTATCCTGGCCGTCCTGTACCAGCGCCTCATCGCAGAACGTTGCCCTGCGGTGACAATTCCCTTCAGCGAACCCCGGACGTCGGCTTACCACATCATGCCGATCCTTTTGCCGCGCTATGCGAGGCGGCAGGACATTATCGATGAACTGCGGACTCAGGGCATACAGACCACGATTCATTATCCACCGGTGCACCAGATGACATTCTATCGTGAGCGTTATCCCGGGACCAATCTGCCGCGGACAGAGGATTTTGCTCAGCGAGAGCTGACAATTCCACTGCACCCCCAGATCACTTCGCCTGTCGCCGAGGCGGTTGTGGCCGCGCTCGCAGCCGCGCTCAACAGCGGCGCTCAAACAGGAACTGCGGCATGAATGCGACGGACCTTTCCTTTCACCGGCGTCTCGTCTCAAACCGCACGCATGGCTTCGCGAGACGTGCCATCGATCTTGCGGTCGCAGGCGCCGCAATTGTCATTTTGGCACCGCTGATGCTGCTGATTGCCGTAGCGCTTCTGCTCGAAGGCGGCCGCTCCGTCTTGTTCGTACAGACCCGCATGGGCGTGGGTGGCCAACCCTTCCGCATGTACAAATTCCGCAAGTTTGGCGTGGACTGCAGCCCCCATGGGTTCGCGCTGACCGTCGTGGGCGACAGCCGCATGACGACGGTGGGCCGGTTCCTCGCCGCGACAAAATTCGACGAGTTGCCACAGCTGTGGAATGTCCTCAAAGGCGAGATGGCGATCGTCGGGCCGCGACCCGAGAGCCTGGCGTTCGCCGATTGCTTCCGGGGTGGCCTGGAGGCCGTCCTGCAATACAAGCCTGGCCTGCTGGGCCCGACCCAGGTTCTTTTCCGGCACGAGGCGCATTTCTTTCCACAATCCGTGGATCCGATCCTGTTCTACCGGGAGGTTATGTTTCCCGCCAAGGCCAAACTCGACCTTTCCTACTATCCGCAGCGCACCATCGTCTCCGACATCGTCTGGATGCTGCGCGGCTTTCTGGCTGTTGTCGGCTGGGTTCCATCACCGCCGATCGACGTGTGAAACCCAAATGGGAAGCCCCCCAGTCAGCCAAGGGAATGCGCGGTCATGAGTTACAACGGCAAGAAAGTTCTGGTGACGGGCGCGGATGGGTTTATCGGCTCGCATCTCACCGAAGCGCTCGTTCGCAACGGGGCGGATGTCACGGCTCTGGCGCTCTACAATTCCTTCGACAGCCACGGGTGGCTGGACGATTTGCCGGACAACATTCGGAGCCGGCTGAATCTTGTCCGCGGTGATGTCCGCGACTGCGCGTTCCTGAACCGGATCATGCGTGGTCAGGCCGTTGTGTTTCATCTGGCTGCCCTTATCGCGATTCCATACTCCTATGCGGCTGCCCAGTCCTATGTGGAAACCAACATCCTGGGCACGGTGAACGTCCTCGAAGCGGCGCGCCAGTGGGAGACGGAGCGAGTGGTGCATACCTCCACGAGCGAGGTCTATGGAACCGCCCTGACCATGCCCATCCGTGAGACTCATCCACTACAGGGACAGTCGCCATATTCGGCCTCCAAGATCGGTGCCGACATGATGGCGGAATCCTACGCCAGGTCGTTTGACCTCCCGGTCGTGATCATGCGGCCGTTCAACACATATGGTCCTCGCCAGAGTGAGCGCGCCATCGTGCCGACCATCATCCGGCAAGCCCTCGACCCGAATTGCCCGGCGATCATGGTCGGCGATACAAGCCCGATCCGCGACCTGACCTTTGTCGAGGACACTGCTGCGGCGTTCCTTACCGCGGGCCTGGCCGGGCTTGAATTCGGCCACGCCTACAATGCCGGCAGTCAACGCGCCGTGACCATCTCCGACGTGTTGGATCTTGTCCTCGAGTTGAGCGGTTCCAAAAAACCGGTCCATCGCGACGAAAACCGTCTGCGGCCGCAAAATTCGGAGGTTCGCGCCTTGCTCGCGGATTCCTCGCGCTTTGAGAGTGAGACTGGATGGCGGGCGCAGACCAGCCTGCGCGACGGGTTGCAGCGGACGATCGCATGGTGGCGGGCGCGCCTTAGCGAAGGCCGGGTACGGCGCGAAAAGGGTTATATGACATGATCCTGCTCCGCCGGCATGTTTTGGCGCTGTTGCTGATCGCCGGTGCCGTATTCCTCAATATCTATACGGCCGGCGGACGGGCAAGCAGCGTATCGGAGCAGTCGGCCGCACCGGCGGCGAAGAACCTGCCTGACTATCTGCGCGAAACAAAGGATGCGGTGTTCGGCACCGCGCTCGTGCGGATCACCAGACCCGGAATCCTCGGCCACGGGATTGTATGCGGCAAGAAATATTGCACCCACCGTTATTCAAGCGCCCAGGCCTGGAACGCGGACCAGAGTCTTCTCCTTATCGTCAATGGTTGTGGTGCCATGTGCTTTCTCGATGGGCATACCTACGTTCCATTGTTCCGCCGCGACCGCTCGACCGAATGCGAATGGCATCCCAAGGATCCCAACCTGATGATTTGCGTTGGTGGCCGACGGATTTCCACCTGGGCGCCACGCACCAATCACGAGGATATCGTGTTCGTCTCGGCAGCCTATCGCAATCTGCAGTTCGGGCCCTACAAGGGCAATCCGAGCCGAGACGGCAACCGCATCGCGGTGCGTGCAATGCGCAATGACGGCAAAGCGGTGGTCTTTGGCTACGATCTCAAGCTGCGGCAGAAATTCCCGGATATCGATCTTGCACAACTTCCGGGGACCACCAACGCCTGCTCGATCTCCCCGTTCGGGATCAACATTCTGTGTTCCCAGGAATTGCCGGACGGCAATGAACCGAGCTTCATCTTTTCCATCGATGGCGTCTTGCGCCAGAAGTGGACGGAGCATCACCGGCCCGGTCACGGCGACATGACGGTCGATGCCGACGGCGCCGAAATCTATGTCGGGATCAGCAAATCGGACCCCGACAAGTATCAGGTGATCAAACGCAGGTTGACCGACGGCAAGGTCACCTCGCTGATGAAGTACGGCGAGGCCATGCATGCGTCCCTCAGGTCCGTGGACAGGCCCGGCTGGGTGTTTCTGAGCTATGGCGGGACATCGGCCGAAGTGTCGAAGCACCAGGATTGGGCGCCCTATGCGCAGCAGGTCATCGCGCTGCGCACGGACGGCAGCGGAGAGGTCCGCCCTATCGTCAACACACAGAACGCGCAGTTCGACTACTGGAACGAGACGCATGCCTCGCCATCTCCAGATGGCTCACAGGTGGTCTGGTCTAGCAATTGGGGCGTGCCTGGCGGCCCGGTGTACGATTTCGTTGCTCGTGTTGAATGGCCTTGGCAGCAGGTGTCGAACCAGAAGGAGATTGTTACAAATGGCCTTCACTAAACGAACCGTTCTTGCTTCCGTTGCCGTGATGTCCCTGACGTCGATGGCCGCCGCGGGCGACGTCGGGCCCTATCAACTGTCACCTGGCGATACCGTCGAAATAGGGATAGCGCCGATTCCGGAGCGAACGCAGCGCGCCGTGGTCCAGATGGACGGCAATATCGCCCTTCCCGAAGTCGGGATGGTCATGGTCGCGGGCTTGACGGCGTCTCAATTGCAGACGCGCATGCAGGCGCTGCTGCCGACCAAGATTTTTCATGCGCGCCTGCCCGATGGACGGGAGCAGATGGTTGTCGTCCAGCCAAGCGACGTCACCGCCGTCATCGCCGACTACCGTCCGATCTACGTGATGGGCGACGTGCTCACACCGGGACAGCAGGCCTATCGTCCGCTCATGACAGTGCGGCAGGCGCTCGCCGTCTCCGGCGGCTTCAGCCTTTTGCGGTCACGGGCAGGCCAGACCGGACCCGATCCGGTTGACCTCAGGCGCGACTACGAAACGCTTTGGGGCGACTACACCAAGGATTATTTTCACGCCGCCCGTATCCGCGCCGAACTTCAGGACCAGGCGGACTTCGACAAGCAGACCCCACAGGGATCGCCTCTTTCGCCTAGTATCGGAGCCGCGATCGCCCAGGCTGAAGCGGATGCGCTGAAGATTGCGCTGGGCGATTTCCAGCAGGAGCAGACTTTTCTCGAGAAGGGCGAAAAGGACGCGGCCGATCAGATCGACGTTTTGCAGAAGCGCGAACAGGTCGAGGCCGAGGGTGTGAAGGCGGATCAGGAAGACCTTGCGCGCGTCACAAAGGTGTTTGAGTCAGGCAACCTGACCAACAACCGGCTCGCGGACGTCCGGCGCGCCTTGCTTCTGTCTTCAAGCGGCGCGCTTCAGACATCGGTGGAGCTCATGAGGGCGCGACGCCAGCAGGAGGACTACGTCAGGCAGCACGAACGCAATGACAATCAGAGGAGGATTGGCTTGCTGACGGATCTGAGGGACACCAACGCGAGGCTCGCCGACGTCACCGCCAAACTCCGCGCCGCCAGCGAAAAGCTGCAACCGAGCGGAGCATCGGCCCAGCCATTGCCGATGGCGGGCGAAACGATCCGGGCCCAGGTCACCATCGTGCGCAAGGTCGGCGATGAGTGGCGCAAACTCTCGGCCGACGAGGACACGATCGTGATGCCAGGAGATACCGTCGAGGCCAAGTTCAGCAGTGATCTGCAGAGCGCGGCAATCCGGTAGGCGGCCACGATCGTTGGCCGATAGAAACGGGCTTGGGAAACTCACTGTTCGATCAGGCAGTCGAACAGAACCGAACGGGAGATCCTGGTGAGGCTCAATTCCAAGCGAAAGCCGACGCGGTCGATGAACGCGGCTCAAATGGCCCAGCCGGCAAGTTATGCTTTCGATCCGTCTTTGGCGGTGCAAAATCCCTTGATCGAGTCCCGGACCGGTGGGCCTGGACTCTGGCAGGACCTGGCGTCCAACCAGAAGGTCCACACGCAAGGCGACCGGGCGTCGGACAACTACAGAGCCAGCCATTGCGCGCGGGGCTATGGCGCGCATTACAACAAAACGCACGAATCCGGCTATTACGGCGCGCTGTGGGATAAAATCGAAAGGCCCCTGATCCTGGGTGTTCTTGGCCCAATGGGTGGAGCCGGCCGAAAGTGCCTCGATTTCGCATGCGGAACAGGTCGCATCACCAATGTCGCGGCTGGGCTCTTCGGCGAAGTGGTCGGCGTCGACGTCTCCAAATCCATGCTTGCCTGCGCGCGGGTTCCCCACAATGTGAGGCTGCTTCACATCGATATGACAATGGAATCCCTCGACGAGACCTTCGATATCGTAACGGCATTTCGCTTCTTTCTGAATGCGGAGGATCGACTGAAACAGGAGGCGCTGAGAGCGATAAATCTGCAGCTGAAAGACGGCGGACAGCTGGTGTGCAATATTCACATGAACGCGACGTCGCCCGTTGGCCTGGTCTGCCGGCTGCTCAACCGGTTGTCTGGACGCACAATTCGCAACACGCTAAGCGAAGCGAGGTTCAAGGAGCTCCTGACAGCGTCGGGATTCCTCGTCGAGGAGGTGATACCTTACGGTTATCTGCCCCGGCCGGGACGCCTCTTGCCAGGGCTGTGCGAGGCGTTGATGGAGCCTTTCGAGAAGGCGTCCAGAACCCTTCGCATCCCCGGACAACTGGCGCAGCATTTCCTGGTTGTTGCGAAGAAGCGCTAGAAAACGGAATCGCAAATGGCCCGGTGAAATGGCTACGAGCCGGGAACCCGGCCCGCCCGCGGAGCGAATCACCCCCCCCAAAAAAGCTAATGCGGCGTCGCTCTCATTGACTGGAACGCTATCGATCCAGGCTTCCGGAACACCCTAGATGGCGGTTTTCCCCCGATTTGACGCGTCAGTTTCGGGTTTCTCTGGCTGGCGTCACGATTTCGCTGCATTTTGACCGAAGGGCACATACGTTAGCGGGGCGTAATGTTAGAAAGCAAAGAGGGACAACGCTCCTGAAAACCAAAAATTTGTCCATGGCCGTCGGAGCCGATGGGCCTGCGCGACTATTTTTTGCCAAAGGTCGCAGGTCATGACCCCCGGTGGAAGACGCTCGCCCGATCTGCGCGCCGCCATGCTTGGCACCGCGCCTGGGCTGATAGGTGTTGGCCTGTTCTCGGCGGTCATAAACATTCTCGCCCTGACCGGCTCCGTCTATATGCTGCAAATCTACGATCGCGTTTTGCCTTCGCAGAGCATTCCGACGCTTGTCGGATTTACCATCGGAATGCTCGGCCTTTACGCGGTCTACGGGTTGCTGGATTTCGTGCGGCTTCGCCTCCTCGTTCGGATCGGCAATCGCCTCCACAGAAATCTGCAGCAAAAGGTCTTCGGCCTCTCGCTCTCCTTGCCGCTTATCGGCGGGCAGGATGCGAGCCGGATACAGCCACTTCGTGACCTGGATCAGTTGCGCGGCTTTCTTTCCGGATTGGGACCGACCGTCATCTTCGACGCCCCATGGATACCGTTCTATCTGCTGGTCATCTATCTCCTGCATCCTTCGCTCGGTCTGCTGGCAGCGAGCGGTGCGATTGTGGTCGTACTGCTCACCGTGGTGGCGGAGATCCTTGGCCGCGGACCTGCGGCGCGCGCGTCCGAGACACTTGTGTCGCAACGGACCCTTGCCGATTCCGGCCGCCGCAACGCGGAGGTTGTGCGCGCGATGGGCCTTTCCGGACGGCTCGCCCGTCGCTGGGCCGAGATCAATCAATCATATCTCACGCACCAGGAACAGCTCTCCGATATTGTCGGCGCCACCGGTTCCCTGTCGCGGGCGCTGCGGATGGCTTTGCAATCCTGCGTTCTGGGGCTAGGTGCCTATCTCGTGATCGGGGGTGAAGCGTCCCCCGGTGTGATCATAGCATCTTCCATACTGCTGGGCCGCTCGTTGGCCCCGGTTGACGCGGCCATCGCAAACTGGAGGGGGTTTGTGGCGTTCCGGCAAAGCTATTCCCAACTGGCGGCGGCGTTGGCCGCCTTCGGCAGCCAGGGCGAACTCATGGAACTGCCGCGTCCACAGGCAATGCTTGCGGTCGAGGAGTTGACAATAGTCCCGCCCGGTCAGCAAAGGCCGACCGTCACCAATGTCAGCTTCCACCTGTCCGGGGGAGCAGGGATGGCTATTGTTGGCCCAAGCGGCTCTGGCAAGACCACGCTCGTGCGCGCCTTGGTGGGTGTGTGGCAACCGCTTCGCGGAACGGTAAGGCTGGACGAGGCCTCGCTCGACCAATGGGGCCAGGAACAGCTTGGCGCTCATATCGGCTACCTGCCGCAAGATGTTGAACTGTTTGATGGAACGGTTGCCGATAATATTTCGCGATTTGGCGGCAAGGGCGACGCCAAGGGCGTGCTGGCTGCTGCCAGGGCCGCGGGCATCGACAAGATGATCATGCGCTTGCCGGATGGTTTTCAAACACGAGTAGGCGAGGGAGGGGCGGCCCTGTCGGCCGGACAGAGGCAACTTGTCGGACTTGCCAGGGCACTTTATGGCGACCCGTTTCTTGTCGTCCTCGACGAGCCGAATTCAAACCTGGATGTTGACGGCGATGCCGCCCTGGCCGGCGCGATCCTGGCGGTACGCCGGCGCGGAGGCATCGTCATCGTTGTCGCGCATCGTCCTTCCGCCCTTACCAATATCGACAAGGTACTCGTAATGTCGAATGGCATGCTGCACTCCTTTGGCTCGCGCGAGGAGGTCCTGGCCAACGTTATCCGGCCCTTCCCCTCGGCCGCTGAACGGCCAGCGTCGGTGGTCCCGATGCAGAAAGGGGTGAGCGGTCATGCGTGAGGTCCTGTTCCATGTCTGACGCGACGATGTTCTCATATGCGCCGATTGGCGATGGTAGCCGAAGGACCGAGGCCAGTTCGGCCGATACGCGGGATGATATCCGGGCCAACCTGATCCTGGGCGTCGCGGTCACGGTTCTGTTGATCGCCGGCGGAGGGCTTTGGCTTGGTTTGACCAAAATCGCCGGCGCGGTGATTGCGCCAGCCACGGTGGTGGTCGAAACCAATATCAAGAAAGTCCAGCATCTGAACGGCGGCACCATCGGCGGTATCTTCGCGCAAGATGGAGACCATGTGCGGGCGGGCGATGTGGTGGCCAGGCTGGACGACACGCTGACTCGGGCCAATCTGCAGATAATCAGTGAGGACCTGGATCGCGCGACCGTTCGTCTTGCGCGGCTGGAAGCCGAGCGGCAAGGTCTGCCGGATATGCAGCTTCCGTCCAGCCTTCAGACGCGGATGGGCGACCCGGAACTGGCTGCACTCGTCAGCGGCGAACGCGCCCTGTTCGAAAGCCGCGCTGCCGCGTTGACGGGGCAGAAGGCGCAGTTGCAAAGCCGCTCAAAACAACTTGAACGCCAGATCGATGGCCTCAAGGCACAGCAGGCCGCGGAAGATCAATCCGTGACCCTGCTGGACGCGGATCTTGTCGACGTCCAGGCGCTTTTTTCCAAAAAACTGGTGTCCAAGGAGCGGCTGAGCAACGTCAGGTTGGATGCTACCCGGGCGCACGGAGAGTCAGGGCGTCTCGCGGCGGCGGTCGCCGAGGCGCAGGCCCGGATCAGCGAGACCGAATTGCAAATTCTTCAGCTTGATGAACAAAGGCGCAGTGAGGTAACCAGCGAGCTACGCGAAACCGAAGCCAAGCAGACCGAACTCAACGAGCGCAAGGTTGTGGCGCAAGACGAGTTGACCAAAACCACCATCCGCGCTCCGCAATCGGGAACGGTGCAGGAATCCACCATCCACACAATCGGCGGCGTGATCGCTCCTGGGGAAGTGCTCATGATGATTGTTCCCGACGCCGACAACCTCGTCGTCGACGCGCTGATTCCTCCCTCACGCATAGATGACATTCGACCAGGCCAGCGGGTCTCGATCCGTTTTCCGGCTTTCGATTCCGGCACCACGCCTGCTTGCCAGGGATCGGTCAAACGCATCTCGGCCGATCTGATCAAGGATCAACAGCGCCAGCTCTCGTATTTCTCGGCGCGTATCAACGTCGAGAACAAGGCGGCCTGCCTGACCGATGCCAAGGTGCTCAAACCAGGCATGCCGGCGGAGGTTCACATAAGCACCGACGAACGCCGCGTCTGGTCCTATCTGCTGAAGCCGCTCACGGATCAGATGTCCAGGGCCTTCCGCCAATGAACCATCGGAAGCGAGCCGCAAATACGAGCGCCTCTTTCCCCCTGGAGCAATCCAGGAAAAGTGCGTAGCGGCTTTCCGTCCGGAACTATGTAAAAACAAGGAGTTAGAGCGGATCAACGATTCTATCAAACGCTGAACCGCTCTAAGACCCGGTGAGCGCCCTGCGACGAACACGGCGCGCGGCCCGCGCTGTTCGCTCTGCCGTTACGGGAGCCTTGGCCACATCGATCTTGTGCGGCAAGCCGTTTGTGGCCACATGGAGTCTCTCAAAGGGCAGCAATTCCCTGATCCGGGCGTTGACCAATGCAATTTCGGCCCGCAGGTCTTCGCATTCCTGCCGGCGGATATCGAGTTGTATCTGATCGGACGCCTGCTGCAGTGAAAGCTGTGAGAAATTGGCGGTTAGCTTCGAAAGGTTCTGCTTGTCGGTTTCGGCCTCCTTGGTGAGAGCAGCCAACCTTTCATCCGCGACCTGCTTTTCCGCCACGGCGTCGCTCCATTGATGCTTGAGCTTGGCGATCTCATCCGAGGCTTCTTTATTTGCGCTTGACGCGACCTCCAGTCGCGACTGGAGGTTCTGAATCTCGGAACGCAATCCTCTGATCTCGGCACGGTAGCGCTCGATCTCGGCGTTCTTGTCCGCCTCCGTGATACGGGCGGCTTCCGTCACCTCCGACAGTTTTGCCTGGGCGACCTCAAGCGACGTATGGAGCCGTGTCGCTTCCTTTTCGCTCCTGCCGAGCGCACCCAGCATTTCGGAGTTTCGCGCCGCTTCGTTGGCATGGATCGTGGAGAAGGCGTCGAGTCTGTGCCGCGCTTCATCTTCCCGCTTTAACGCTTTTTCGAGGTCGATCGACAGGCTGACATTCTTTTCCCGCAGCAGTTTGTTTTCGCGCGCGCGCCTGTCAGCCTCGACGGTTACGGCGGCAAGCGTGTTTGTGAGGTCTCCAAATTCCGCTTCGCTTTTTGCGTTCGCGTTTGCTGCCTCCACGAGTTCCAGCCTTGCCGCGGCCAGTGCGCCGCGAAGCGCGTCGCTGTCTTGAACCAGGCTTGTCTCGCGCTGCTGCAAAGTCTCCACAATGCTTTCCCGCTCATACTGCCTTCGGTTCAGGTCATTGAGCTTGTCCGACAGGACCCTTTGCTCCGCGGTCAGGCTCTGATTCGCCAGTTCCAGTTCGTTGGCGCGGAGAATGTCGGCGTGAAGGATATGGAAGAATTCGCGGGTCAGGTGATGCGTGCTTGCGATCTCCGACAGTCTCGCGTTGATTTCCTCGAAATGGACCTTCGCATCGCGAAACAGCCCATCGAAGGACGTCAAGGCGGCCATACGGCTCTGCGTATGAGAGGTCAGCCGTCGCGCGGTTTTCGGGGTGCTCGCGTCGTCTTCGGTTTGCGCGCCGTCGTCCTGCTCCATGGGCGCCTCGCCCGGGACATCGTTCTCTGCCGGCGCCGACAGATCATCCAAACCAATGCACTCGTCGACGGCGTCCGCCAAGTCAGCTTCGAGTTCCTCGAATGACTTCTCCGCGTTATCGGCTCGCCTGATCAGATCCCTGAGCTTCATGCCCTACATCCCCCTACGGCATGCCTGGACCTAGCAAGGCACGCGGACTGAGATACCTTTTGTATCGGGAGATCCGTTGAGCGTCTTCGTGCAATCAAACGATGCCAAGCTCCGGCGATCTAGCGCTGTCACCGCAGGAATCGTCGAGAAGTCGCGAGGCAGGCCTGAGGTTTGATGGTGGTCGATCACCTGCAAGGGCTGCCTGGAGGCTCTCGCGTCAGGCAGCCCTTCTTGCGTTCATCCTGACGTCACCTGTTGCCTGAATTCAGCGCCGCTTTATCGGGCGGCCCGACAGCCTCTTGGAGGGGGGCATCAGGCGGCCGGGCCTAACCGGCGGTTGGGTGTGTTTTGGTTTGCCGGCTGAGCCACCCTGCACCTCATTCGATGAACGCGCATCATTCAAACGAACACTGCCGTCGCGATAGGCACCACTCAACCAGCTGCGTCAGGCCCCAGCCCCGGACCAGCGTCCACTTGGATCAGTCGGTTTCAAGCACGAGAGTCCGGGCTCCGATTAACGCATTGGGCTCCTTCAAATGAACGATCAGCCCGTTATCAAGGAAGGATAATGTGGCTTTTACGGCAATAAGGCCGGGATTCTGCCGGCAATGGAGGCAACGCCATGTGCGGTATCGTTGGGATCGTCGGCCACTCACAGGTTGCGCCACTCATCGTCGATGCGCTGAAGCGTCTGGAGTATCGCGGCTATGACTCGGCCGGCATCGCCACCGTCGAGCGTGGCAAGCTTGCCCGCCGGCGCGCCGAAGGCAAGCTGGTCAATCTCGAGCGCCGGCTCAAGGACGAGCCGCTCGACGGCACCATCGGCATCGGCCACACGCGCTGGGCAACGCATGGCGTGCCCAACGAGACCAACGCGCATCCGCATTTCTCCGAAGGTGTGGCCATCGTCCACAACGGCATCATCGAGAATTTCGCCGAACTGCGCGACGAGCTGACGCGCGACGGCTATTGCTTCGCCTCGCAGACCGACACCGAGGTCGTCGCCCATCTGGTGGCGCGCGAGATGGCCAGGGGGCTGCAGCCGGTCGAGGCCGCGCACCAAGCGCTGAAGCGGCTGGAGGGCGCCTTTGCGCTGGCCATCATGTTCAAGGGCGACGACAACCTGATCGTCGGCGCCCG